>JBQCEF010000047.1:0-2421 GCA_051960495.1 Nocardioides sp.
CCCGCGGGGGGGGGGGGGGGGGGGGATGCCCCGGGGGGGGGGGGGGGGGGGGCTTTCCTTTCTGCCCGGGGTCTTCGCCCGCCCCCCCGGCGGGGGGGGGGGGCCGCCCCCCCGCCGCGCTGCGCGGCCAGCCGGCGGGCGTACGGCGAGACGCGCGGCCGAGCGCCCGTCGGCTCCCCCGCCGCCGGAGCCACCCCGGCGCCGGCGGCCGCGGCCCGGTCGACGTCGGCGCGGGTCACCGCACCGTGCGCACCGGTGCCTGTGACCGCCTCGATGTCGACCCCGAGGTCGGCGGCGTGGTGACGCACGGGTGGGGTCGCACGCACGTGGGAGGACGCGGTGGGCGCGGTGCGAGCTGCGGCCTCGACCGCGGCCGGCGCGGCGACGGCGACCGCCGGCACCGGCGCTGCCTCGACGGCCTCGACCGGGGGCGCGGGCGCGGCGCCGGCCGCGGCTCCGCCGTCGATCCGGGCCATCGGGGCGCCCACCGGCAGTCGGGTGCCCGGCTCGACGAGCAGGTCCCCGACGACGCCTTCGTGGAACGACTCCACCTCGATGGCCGCCTTGTCGGTGTCGACGACCGCGACCGGGTCGCCGCGGTGCACCACGTCACCGGGCTTGACCAGCCACTCGAGCAGGGTGCCGAACTCCATGTCCGCACCGAGGGAGGGCATCGTGAAGTCAGGCATGGACCCCCACCGCCTCGAGCGCGGCCGCGACCACGTCCTGCGTCCGCGGAACGGCGGCGTCCTCGAGGTGCTTCGCGTAGGGCATCGGAACCTCGACGGAGCAGACCCGGCCGACCGGCGCATCCAGGTCGAAGAAGCACTGCTCGGTGATGCGGGCGCTGACCTCGGCCGACAGGCTGCCCGAGCGCCACCCCTCGTCGACCACCACGGCCCGGTGGGTGCGGCGCACCGACGCCATGATCGTGGCGTCGTCGAGCGGGCGCAGCGCGCGGAGGTCGACGACCTCGGCGTCCACGCCGGCCGCGGCGAGCTCGTCGGCGGCCGCCATCGTCGTCGGGAAGGTGCCGCCGTAGCAGAGCAGCGTGACGTCGCTCCCGGGCCGTCGTACGGCGGCGTGGCTGATGTCGACGGGACCGGCATCGGGAGCGAGCTCGCCCGGGACGTTGTAGAGGCCGCCGTGCTCGAAGATCAGCACCGGGTCGGGATCCTCCAGCGCGGGCCACAGCATCCAGCGCGCGTCCTCGACCGTGGCCGGGGCGAGGATCTTCAGTCCGGGGATGTGGGCGTACCACCCCTCGAGGCTGTGCGAGTGCTGCGCGCCGAGCTGCCGTCCGGCTCCCGTCGTCATCCGGATCACCAGCGGCACCGACACCTGGCCGCCGGACATGTGCAGCAGCGTCGCGGCGTTGTTGAGGATCTGGTCGAGCGCGAGCAGGCTGAAGTTCACCGTCATGATCTCGACGATCGGCCGCATCCCGGCGATGGCCGCACCGATCCCGGCCCCCACGAACGCCGACTCCGAGAGCGGGGCGTCACGGATCCGCTCCGGCCCGAACTCCTCGAGCAGGCCCAGGCTGACCGCGAAGCAGCCGCCGTACCTGCCGACGTCCTCACCCATCAAGAACACCCGCTCGTCGCGCAGCAGTGCCTCACGCATCGCCTCGCGCATCGCCTCGCGGTACGTCGTGCCCGTCGTCACGGCGGTCGTCATGGCCGCGCCCCCTGCTCCGAGTAGACGAACCGGGTGAGCTCCTCGACGGGCTCCAGCGGAGCGGCCTCGGCCGCCTCCGTGGCGCGGTCGACGGCGGCGAGCGTGTCTGCCCGCATCGCCTCGAGCTGCGCGTCGTCGAGCACGCCGTCCTCGCGCAACCGCGCCACCAGCGCGTCGATCGGGTCGCGCTGGCGCCACAGCGCGACCTCCTCCTTGTCGCGGTAGCGCTCGGGGTCGTACATCGAGTGCGCACGGAAGCGGTAGGTCCGCAGCTCGAGGAAGACCGGCCCGTGACCGTCGCGGATCTGGTCGACCGCGTGCCGGGCGGCCTCCTCGACCGCCTCGACGTCCATCCCGTCGACCGACCAGGCCGGCATGCCGTAGGACGAGGCGCGCAGGGCGAGGTCGGTCTCGGCCTGGGCCCGGGCGATCGCCGTCCCCATCGCGTAGAGGTTGTTCTCGCAGCAGAACAGCACCGGGAGCTGCCACAGCGCGGCCAGGTTGGCGCACTCGTGGAACTCCCCCTCGGCGTAGGCGCCGTCGCCGAAGAAGCAGGCGGTCACGCCCCGGCGTCCGCGCATCAAGTCGGCGAGGGCCAGCCCGATGGCCACCGGCAGCCCGCCGGCGACGATCGCGTTGCCGCCGTAGAACCGGCGGGAGGCGTCGAACAGGTGCATGGACCCGCCGCGTCCCCGGCTGCAGCCGGTCACCTTGCCGTACATCTCGGCCATCACGGCGTCC
>JBQCEF010000048.1:0-2973 GCA_051960495.1 Nocardioides sp.
AGGCGGCCGTGATGGCCTCGGCGGTCGTCTGCTGTGCAGGCACAGCAGCACCCTAGGCGGAGAGGCGCGTCAGCCCTCGGTCGCCGGTGGCTCGTCGGCGATCTGCCGCAGCGTGATCGTCAGCTCGGCCTCGGGCCAGTGCTCGGTGTGCAGGTCGGCCATCCTGCGCATGTTCTCCGCGGCGTCGTCCTTGGAGGGGAACTCCAGAACCGACCAGCCGCTGACGACCTCCTTGGCCTCGGTGTAGGGGCCGTCGACGCGGGTCGTCTGTCCCTTGCGGATGACGTAGCTCACCGCGTCCTCGGTGCCGTAGAGGCCGCCGCCGTCGAGGAACTGGCCGGCGGCGATCGACTCGCCGATGAACACCTCCATGGCGTCCATCAGTGACTGCGGGGGCGCGCCGGTTCCCTCGGCCATCTGCACGAATCCCATGAATCGCATTGTCTTCACCTCTCGAGTTGGAAACGTCTTTCGCCCGTACGTCGAATCGCCCCACGCGACTTCGACATCGGATCTCGAAAAGATTCGGACGGGCCCGCGACCCGGCCGGTCAGACGCCGTCGCGGCTGATCGGGCAGGACATGCAGCGCGGCCCGCCACGGCCCGACCCGAGCTCCGACCCGGCGATGGCCACGACCTCGATGCCCGCCTCCTCCAGCCGGGTGTTGGTCTCGACGTTGCGCTCGTAGGCGACCGCGACCCGCGGGGAGATCGCCAGGGTGTTGTTGCCGTCGTCCCACTGCTCGCGCTCGGCGGTCACCGGGTCGAGCCCGGTGTCGATCTGGTGCAGCGTGTCGATGCTCATCGCCTTGGCGGCCGCGACCAGGAACGGCTCGGCGTCGGCGACCTGCAGCACGAGGTCCTCGTCGGCGTCGCCGTTGCGGTCGGTGCACGTCACGGCGTAGGCCTGCAGGCTGTCGGCGACGTTCGGGTACATCACGATCTTGTCGACGTCGACCATCGTGCAGACCGTGTCGAGGTGCATCGTGGCGCGCTCCTGCGCGATCGGCACGGCGAGCACCGTGTGCGCCAGGTCGGCCCCGAACAGCTGCCGCGCGAGCCGCTCCGCACCGGCCGGCGTCGTACGCTCACCGACGCCGACCGCGACGACGCCGGGCGCCAGCAGCAGCACGTCGCCGCCCTCGACGTGCTCGCGGTGCCAGCCGTGGATCGTCGGCGTGCCCGCGAAGCGCGGGTGACGGGTGTAGATGAGCTCGGTCAGCTGGGTCTCGCGCTCCCGCGCCGGCATCGCCAGGGACGTCACCGCGACCCGGTCACGGATCCACACGCTCGAGTCGCGGGTGAAAAGCAGGTTCGGCAGCGGGTCGATCAGGAAGTGGTCGCTCGGCAGCAGGCTGGTGACCAGGCCGTGGCCGCCGCGGACCTCGTCGTTGCGCACACCGGCCGTGAGGAACGTGGCCAGCTCCGCGGGCGACTGGTCGTGCAGCGCCGACTCGAGGTAGCCACGCAGGGTGTCGCCGAGGTGCAGGCTGGCCATGGCGCCGGCGATCGCCGCCGCCCGGGCCTCCTCGCTCTCCAGCGTCTCGGTGAGCAGGTCGATCAGGTAGAGCACCTCGACGTCGCGGGAGCGCAGCGCGTCGGCGAACGCGTCGTGCTCGTCCTGCGCGCGGCTGACCCAGGGGATGCCGTCGAACAGCAGCTTGTCGTTGTTGCGCGGCGTGAGCCGCTTCAGCTCCGGACCGGGCCGGTGCAGCATCACCGTGCGCAGGCGGCCGACTTCGGTGCTGGCTCCGTGGGGGGCGGTCATAGGCGAACCCTAGCCGCCGGCGCGATCTGGCCAGAAGCTCCACGGCCGTGACCAGAGCCAGCACGAGGCACACCGCCGCGCCGATGTAGTGCAGCAGCGAGAGCTTCATGTAGCGCAGCAGGACGCGTCCGGCGATGACGGCCAGCCCCGACACCATGAGCAACGCGGACCAGGCGCCGATGAACACGTTGACATGGTCGTGGAACCGGGCCACGAGGCTGATCGTCAGCAGCTGCGACAGGTCGCCCCACTCGGCCGCGAACAGGACCAGGAACGACGCCGCGGCCGCCCGCCAGAAGGAGCGGTCCCCGGTCGCCTTGGCCGCGAACTCCTCCTCCTGCTCCTTCTCCTCCGCCTCGGCCCCCGGCGCGGTGCGGTAGAGCAGGAACGCCCCGACGGCGAAGATCACGATCGCGATCGACTTCAGCAAGGTGTCGGGTAGCAGGGTCGCCAGGGCACCGGCCGTCACGGCGACGACGGTCTGCACGCCGAAGGCCAGCCCGACGCCGATCCACACCGCGAGCGGCCGGTAGCGGGTGGAGAGCACCAGCGCCGCGATGAACGTCTTGTCGGGCAGCTCGACGAGGAAGATCGTGCCGAACGTGATCGCCAGGGCGGCGAGGTCCATCAGGTTCTCCTGGGTGGGGGACAGGGGCCTAGGCTACGGGCCATGCCCGGAGTGCCTCCCGCCCGCTACGCCTACCTCGGCCCCGAGGGGACGTTCACCGAGCAGGCGCTGCGCTCGCTGCCCGCGGCGGCGAAGGCCGAGCTGCAGCCGTGCTCGACCGTCACGCTCGCGCTCGACGCGGTCCGCTCGGGCGACGCCGACGGAGCGGTCGTCCCGATCGAGAACTCCGTCGAGGGGTCGGTCCCAGTGACGCTGGACGAGCTGGCCACCGGCGAGCCGCTGATGATCACCCGCGAGATGACCGTGCCGATCGCGTTCAGCCTGCTGGTCCGGCGAGGGACGACGCCGGAGTCGGTCCGGAGGATCGCCACCCACCCGCACGCCGCGGCCCAGACCCGGCGCTGGGTGGCGCTGAACCTGCCGGCCGCCGAGCTGGTGCACACGACCTCGACCGCGCACGCGGCCGCCATGGTGGCGGCCCTGGACTCGCCGTACGACGCGGCCATCGCGGCACCGGTCGCCGCAGCGACGTACCGGCTGACCACGCTGGCGACCCGGATCGCCGACCGCGAAGGTG
>JBQCEF010000049.1:0-8375 GCA_051960495.1 Nocardioides sp.
GCCGCGCCGGGTGTTTTGGGGGGAGTTTAAGGTGGCCGCGCAGCGGCTGCTGGGCGTGCACTATTTGGGGGGGTTCTGCGGGGGGGGGGTGGGGGCGACGACGATCGGGACGCTGCTCGGGCTGTCCCTGGAACGCGAAGCGTCCGGCCTCGCGGTGGCGACGGTGCGCGCGGACGCGTTCTGCCACAGCATGGTGCGTGCCCTGATGGGCTGCCTGGTCGCCGTCGGGGAGGGGCGTCGTACGCCGTCCTGGGCCGGCGAGGTGCTGGCTGCCGGCGTACGCGACCCGGGGGTCACCGTGATGCACGCCCACGGCCTCACCCTCGAGGAGGTCGCCTACCCGGCGGACGAGGAGCTGGCCGCCCAGGCCGCGGCCGCGCGGACCGTCCGGAGCCTGTCATGAACGCGGTCCCGCCGCCCACCGAGGTGCTGACGGCGTTCGGGGCGGTGTGCGACCCCGAGCCGCTGGCCGGCGGGATGGGCGTGGCCTGGCGGGCCGGGGACCTGGTGCTGAAGCCCGTCGACGACGTGGACGTCCACGCCTGGACCTGCCAGGTGCAGGACGGCTGGACCTCGGAGGCGGTCCGGGTGCCGCGACCGGTGCGACCGGCCACCAGCGAGGGCTGGAGCGTCGCGGGCTGGGGGGCACACCGGTGGCTGCCGGGAACCACGGCGCGTGCCGGCGATGACCCGGACCGGTTCCGCGTGGGTGTCGAGGCCTTCCACGCGGCGATCGCCCACCTCGATCCCCCCGAGTCCTTCGGCGGACGCGACGACGCCTGGGCGCGGGCCGACCGGATCGCGTTCGACGGCGAGGCGCCGGTGGGGTCGCGCGAGGTGGTGGACCAGGTGCAGCGGGCCCGGTCCGCGCTCCGTCCGATCACACTCCCCACCCAGGTCGTGCACGGTGACGTCGGCGGCAACATGCTCTGGCACGACGAGCTCCCGCCCGCCTTGATCGACTTCTCGCCCTACCACCGGCCAGCGGGCTGGCCGCTCGCCGTCGCGGCCATGGACGCCGTGTGCTGGGAGGGCGCCGACCCCTCGCTGCTCGACCGCTGGTCGGACGTCGAGGAGTGGGACCAGCTGCTGCTGCGCGCGGTGGTGTTCCGGCTCGCGACGCGGGGCGTCGGCGAGACGCTCGGCTGGCCCCAGCCCGGCAGCGACGGCTACGTCGCACGTCGCGGTGCGAGTCTGGACCTGGTGCTGTCACGGGTGGCGGGGGCGGCATGAGCGACGACCACTACTTCTCCGCCGACCCGTCGGTGCCGTTCAAGCGCGCCGCCGTGCGCGCGTCGGTGTGGGGCCACGAGCTCGCGCTGACCTCCGGGTCAGGGGTCTTCGCGCAGGGGCGGCTGGACATCGGCACCGCGGTGCTGTTCCGGGAGACCGAGCCGCCGACCGGAGGGACGCTGCTCGACCTCGGCTGCGGGTACGGCGTGATCGGCTGCGCGCTGGCGGTCGCCGCGCCGGCGGCCCGGGTCCACGGCGTCGACGTCAACGAGCGCGCGGTGCTGCTGGCCAACGAGAACGCCGCGTCGCTCGGCATCACCGACCGGTTCACCGCCACCATCCCGGACGGGGTGCGGGCCGACGTCGACTTCGACGAGATCTGGTCCAACCCCCCGATCCGGATCGGCAAGGAAGCGCTCCACGCGCTGCTGCTGACCTGGCTGCCGCGGCTGCGCCCGGGCGGGCGGGCGGTGATGGTGGTCGGCAAGACCCTGGGCGCCGACTCGCTGCAGCGCTGGCTGGACGAGCAGGGCTACCCGACGACGCGGCTCGCGAGCGCCTAGGGGGTCCGGGTGCTGGATACCGTCCGGCCCGGGGTAGAGGGTCTTCCCCATGCATCCCGCGGACTCCTGGGAGCGACCCGCCCCCGACTGGCCTCCCCACGAGGTGCGCACGGTGTGCGAGGCCCACCTCGCCGCGGTCGACGACGCACTGCCCGGCCTCGTGGAGGGGCTCTACCTGCACGGCTCGCTCGGGTTCGGCGAGTGGTACTCCGGCCGGAGCGACATCGACTTCGTCGCGGTCACGGCCGAGCGGCCCGACGCACACACCGTGCGCCGCCTGCAGCGGGTGCACGAGAGGCTCGGCGAGACCTTCCCCCGGCCGTCGTACGACGGCTTCTACGCCACCTGGGCCGACCTCGCTGCCCCTGTCGACCGCTGCCCGGACGTGCCGTGCACGCTCGGCGGCCAGTGGCGCGACGACGGCCGCTTCGACGTCAACCCCGTGACGTGGCACGAGCTGGCAGGGCACGGCGTCACCATCCGGGGACCTCGGCTCGAGGACGTCGAGATCTGGACCGACCAGCGGGTCCTGCGGCACTACGTCCACGAGAACCTCGCGACCTACTGGGCCGATGAGGTGGCCTCGCTGGCTCGCTTCCCGGAGGAGGCCGCCCGCGCGGACGTCATGACCTGGTGCGTGCTGGGCATCCCACGGCTGCACCACCTGCTCGCCACCGACCGGCTCACCTCGAAGAACGGCGCCGGCGTCCACGCCGTCACGGTCTTCGGCGAGCGGTGGCGGCCGCTGGTGACGGAGGCGCTCGCCTACCGTGCCACCGGCGAGCGCGCCGGCATGCTCTCGGACGGCGACCTTGCCGAGGACGTGCCGCGGTTCGCCGCCCTGGTCCTGGACGCCGGCCTGAAGATGTCTCCGTAGGCGTCAACCTGCCGGCGCACCGGTTCCGTCTATCCGGATGAGACGGCGCACCATCAACGGGAGGAACCGGAATGCACCGGAGCGAAGCGGAGTTCGTCGCGTTCGTCGCGGCCCGCCGTACCCACCTCCGGCGCATCGCCTACGCCCTCTGCGGTGACTGGCACCGCGCGGAGGACCTCGTCCAGACGGCACTGGCCAAGCTGTACGTCGCCTGGCCGCGGCTGCACAAGGCGGGGGCCGAGGAGGCCTACGCCCGGCAGGTGATCGTCCGGGCCAACATCGACGAGTCCCGCCGCCCGTGGCGACGCGAACGCACCGGTCTCGAGCAGCCGGACCGCGTCGCGGCTGCGGACGGCTCGGTCGAGGACCGCTCGGAGCTCGTGCAGGCGCTGCAGAAGCTCCCTGCGATGCAACGCAAGGTCGTCGTGCTGCGGCACTGGCTCGACCTCTCCGTCGAGGAGACCGCCTGCGAGCTCGGCATCTCCGCCGGCAGCGTCAAGAGCCACACGTCTCGCGGCCTGGCCGCCCTGCACACCCACCTCACCGCCGGCCGGATCGCCGGCGACCTCGTCGCCCCCGGGAGCCCCCGATGAGCAAGCCCACCCTCGACCCCACCGATTTCGCGAGTGACCTCGAGCGGTCCTTCGGCTTCGAACCGCCGCACGGGTCCGTTACCGCCGACCTGGCCCGCGGGCGGCGTCGGTTGCGCCGGCACCGGCTGGTCACCGCGACGAGCGCACTCGCCGTCGCGGCGGTGGCCGCCGCGACGGTATCCCTCATTTACGGCGTGCTGCCGCACCGGGTGTCCAACGCGCGGTACGCGGCGGGCGCGGCCACCGACGCGCTGGTGGTGCAGGACTGCCTGCAGACCAACGACCGCGTCAGCGCCTACCGCGACCACGTGGTGTCCCGCGAGGAGCTGCTGCAACGCATGGGGGACGCCCGGCTGATGAGCCGCGCCGACACCGGCGAGATGACGCTGGCGACCTTGCGGGCCGAGGACCGGTCGGTGTGGCTGGAGTGCACGTTGTCGCGCCGCGAGCCCGCGCTGAAGGCCATCACGCTGCTGTACCCGACCGACGTCAGCTTCCCGCGCACGGTCGTGGGCGGGGTGCCGGCCTACGAGCCGCACGACGAGTCCGACACGCGCTTCTCCGGGACCGCCACCCCGAACATCCCCACCGTCCAGCCCGGCTGCGTCGTCGAGGCGCCCGAGGAGACCGCGGAGTGGGGTCTCGACGCCGCCGCGTGCCCGACGTACCGGATCACCTGGAACGACCGGCGGCCCGCGGAGGTCGGCCACGTCGCCTTGACCACCCCGGACGGCAAGGAGCTCGACGCGGACGTTCGGGAGGGGTACCTCTCGCTGGCCTGGACGGGGCCGATGACGCCGGAGGTCGCGCGCGCCTTCGCGCGTGGCGAGGCACCCCGGGTGCAGCACATCGCGTTCTACGACGAGTCGGGTGGTCTGCTCGTCGACGACCGGCGGGTCGGCGCGGTGCCCACGCCAGACCGGGTCGCGCTCGAGAACTTCCCGTCGCTGGCCTGGTGGACGCGGTAGCTCTCGGGGGCGGGGTGGTTTCGAGACGCTCACTGCGTTCGCTCCTCAACCACCGGGAGTGGCACGGTCGACGGTTGGGCAGGATGGGGAGCATGAGCAGCTACGAGGCAGCCCCCGACCGCTACGACACCATGGAGTACCGCTTCACCGGCCGCAGCGGGCTCAAGCTCCCGGCGATCTCGCTCGGGCTCTGGCAGAACTTCGGCGACGACCGCCCCGAGGAGACCCAGCGGGCGATCATCCGGCGGGCCTTCGACCGCGGCGTGACGCACTTCGACCTCGCGAACAACTACGGTCCGCCCTACGGCCAGGCCGAGATCAACTTCGGGAAGTACCTCGCCGACGACCTCGCGCCCTACCGCGACGAGCTGGTGATCTCCACCAAGGCCGGCTGGGACATGTGGCCGGGGCCCTACGGGCAGGGCGGCGGCTCGCGCAAGTACGTCCTGGCCTCCCTCGACCAGTCGCTGAAGCGGATGGGGCTGGACTACGTCGACATCTTCTACAGCCACCGGTTCGACCCCGAGACGCCCATCGAGGAGACGATGATGGCGCTCGACCACGCGGTGCGGACCGGGAAGGCGTTGTACGCCGGCATCTCGTCGTACTCGGCGACGAAGACCCGGGAGGCCGCGACGATCGCCCGCGAGCTCGGCACGCCGCTGCTGATCCACCAGCCGTCGTACAACATGCTCAACCGCTGGATCGAGCGCGAGCTGCTCGACGAGTGCGAGGAGCAGGGGATGGGCGTGATCGTGTTCACCGCGCTGGCCCAGGGCCTGCTCACCGACCGCTACCTCGACGGCATCCCGGAGGGGTCGCGGGCCTCGCGCGAGGGATCGTCGCTGCCGGAGAGCCACTTCGACGAGGGCACGCTGCAGCACGTGCGCCGGCTCGACGAGATCGCCCAGGGCCGCGGCCAGAAGCTCGCGCAGCTGGCGCTGCAGTGGGTGCTGCGGGACCCCCGCGTCACCTCTGCGGTGATCGGCGCCTCCTCGGTGGAGCAGCTCGACACCAACCTCGACGCGCTGGCGGGGCCGCCGCTCACCGACGAGGAGCTCGACGCCATCGACGCGCACGCGGTCGAGTCCAAGGTCAACCTCTGGGCGGCGCAGACCGAGGACTGAGCCCTCCAGGTGAGTGACGTCACCGTGGCGAGCCGGTGGTCAAGGACATTCGGCCCGTTGTGGGTGCGGCGTCAGTGGGCAATAGTCCTGCCATGACCACCTACGTCTACGACTTCAGCGAGGGCAGCAAGGACCAGAAGGACCTTCTCGGGGGCAAGGGGGCAAACCTCGCCGAGATGACGCGACTCGGTCTGCCGGTGCCACCGGGGTTCACGATCAGCACCGACGCGTGCCGGGCCTACCTGGCGCAGGGCCACGAGCCGGACGGCCTGGCCGACGAGGTCAGCGCCCACCTCCGGGCGCTGGAGGAGTCGATGGGCAAGCGGCTCGGCGACCCCGACGACCCGCTGCTGGTGTCGGTGCGGTCCGGGGCGAAGTTCTCGATGCCCGGGATGATGGACACCGTCCTCAACATCGGGCTCAACGACAAGAGCGTGCACGGCCTCGCGGCGGCGGTCGGCGGCGACGAGCGGTTCGCCTACGACTCCTACCGGCGGCTGCTGCAGATGTTCGGCTCGACGGTGCTGGGCATCGACTCGAACGCCTTCCACGACAAGCTCGACGAGCTGAAGAAGGAACGGGGGGTCCGCAACGACGTCGAGCTCACCGCCGAGGACCTCGCCGGCCTCGTCACGTCGTACAAGGACCTCGTGCGCCGGCACTCGGGCCGCGACTTCCCGCAGGACCCGCGCGAGCAGCTCGACATGGCCGTGCTCGCCGTCTTCGAGTCGTGGAACACTGAGCGCGCCGTGCTCTACCGCCGCCAGGAGCGGATCCCGGGCGACCTCGGCACGGCGGTCAACATCTGCACGATGGTGTTCGGCAACGGCGGTGACGACTCCGGCACCGGGGTCGCCTTCACCCGTGACCCAGCTTCGGGCGCGCAGGGCATCTACGGCGACTACCTGCAGAACGCGCAGGGCGAGGACGTCGTGGCCGGCATCCGCAACACGGTCCCGCTCGCCGACCTCGAGCAGATCGACAAGAAGTCGTACGACGAGCTCCTCGGCATCATGGAGACGCTCGAGAACCACTACAAGGACCTGTGCGACATCGAGTTCACGATCGAGCACGGCAAGCTCTGGATGCTGCAGACGCGGGTGGGCAAGCGTACGGCGGAGGCGGCGTTCCGGATCGCCTGCCAGCTCGTCGATCAGGGCCTGATCGACCTCGACGAGGCCGTGCAGCGGGTCAACGGGGCCCAGCTCGCGCAGCTGATGTTCCCGCGGTTCGACGACTCCGCAGAGCGGGAGCTGATCGCCCAGGGCATGAACGCCTCACCCGGCGCGGCGGTCGGCAAGGTGGTCTTCGACTCCGCGACCGCCGTCGAGTGGGCCGAGCGCGGCGAGGGCGTGATCCTGGTCCGCCGCGAGACCAACCCCGACGACCTCAAGGGCATGGTCGCCGCGAAGGGCATCCTGACCAGCCGCGGCGGCAAGACCTCGCACGCGGCGGTCGTGGCGCGCGGCATGGGCCGCACCTGCGTCTGCGGCGCCGACTCCCACGACGTCGAGGTCGCCGAGCGCAAGATGACCACGGCGGACGGCCGGGTCGTCTCGGAGGGCGACGTCGTCTCGATCGACGGCACCAGCGGCGAGGTGTTCGCCGGCGAGGTGCCGGTGCGCGACTCGCTCGTGGTTCGCTACTTCGAGGGCGACGAGACCGCGGCCGGCGACGAGCTCGTGCACGCCGTCGCGCGGCTGATGGAGCACGCTGACGGCAAGCGTCGGCTCGGCGTGCGCGCCAACGCCGACACCCCCGACGACGCCGCACGGGCGCGCCGGTTCGGGGCGCAGGGGATCGGGCTGTGCCGCACCGAGCACATGTTCCTGGGGGACCGGCGCGAGCTGGTCGAGCACCTGATCGTGGCCGAGACGCCCGAGGACCAGGAGAAGGCGCTCTCGGCGCTGCTGCCGCTCCAGCGCGACGACTTCGTCGGCATCCTCGAGGCGATGGACGGGCTGCCCGTAACGATCCGGCTGATCGACCCGCCGCTGCACGAGTTCCTGCCCGACTACACCGAGCTGTCGGTCCAGGTCGCGATGGAGGACGACCACGGCAACGAGAGCACCAAGCACCACAAGCTGCTCGCGGCGGTCAAGCGGCTGCACGAGCAGAACCCGATGCTCGGCCTGCGCGGGGTCCGGCTCGGCATCGTGATCCCGGGCCTCTTCTCGATGCAGGCCCGGGCGATCCTCGAGGCGGCCGCGCTGCGCAAGCAGGCCGGGGGCAACACGATGCGTGATATCATGATCCCGCTCGTCGCCACCGTGCAGGAGCTGGAGCTGGACAAGGCCGACATCATCCGCGTAGCGGGCCAGGTGGAGGACGAGACCGGCGTGAAGCTGGACTTCCGGGTCGGCACGATGATCGAGCTGCCGCGCGCCGTGATGGCCGCGGGGGAGATCGCGACCGCCGCCGAGTTCTTCTCCTTCGGCACCAACGACCTGACCCAGATGACCTGGGGCTTCTCGCGTGACGACGTCGAGGCGTCGTTCTTCGGGACCTACCTCGACAAGGGGATCTTCGGGGTCTCGCCGTTCGAGTCGCTCGACGTCGAGGGCGTCGGCAAGCTGGTCGCCAAGGCGGTCGAGGACGGGCGCGCGGCCCGGCCCGACCTGCACCTCGGCGTCTGTGGCGAGCACGGCGGCGACCCGGACTCGATCCACTTCTTCGACGAGGTCGGCCTGGACTACGTGTCCTGCTCGCCGTTCCGGGTGCCCATCGCCCGGCTCGAGGCGGGCCGGTCGGCGACGACGGGGGACTCCGACACCCGCTGACCAGGACGAGCTGAGCCCCGCCGTACGACGAAACTCGGTCGCGTCATCACGGCCGGGCGGGGAGAATCGTCGCTCGTGGGTCACGTGGATGTCGCCGGAGTGCGCTACGAGCTGCCGGACGGGCGGGTGCTGCTCGACGACGTCTCGTTCCGGGTCGGCGAGGGCGCCAAGGTCGCGCTGGTCGGGGCCAACGGCGCCGGGAAGACCACCCTGCTGCGCATCATCACCGGCGAC
>JBQCEF010000050.1:0-10215 GCA_051960495.1 Nocardioides sp.
CGCGCGCTGCCGGGCGTCCGGGTGCGCACCAGCTCCGGTGACGGCGTGCTGGCCACGGTCTCCGCGGCCCGCCAGGTCGTGGTCGCCACCCCGGGCGCCGAGCCCGTCGCCGAGGGCGGGTACGCCGCCGTGGTGCTGCTCGACACCTGGCTGATGCTGGCCCGGCCCGACCTGCGGACGGCCGAGGAGTCGCTCCGGCGCTGGTTCGGCGCGGCCGCCCTGGCCTGGCCGGCCGACGAGAGCGGCCGCGTGGTCGCGGTCGGGGAGCCGAGCGAGCCGGCGCTGCAGGCGCTGGTGCGCTGGGACCCGGCCGGGTTCGCCGACCGCGAGACCACCGAGCGGCAGTCCGCGCATCTCCCGCCCGCCTCCCGGCTGGCGACGATCACCGGTCCGGAGGAGGACGTCGAGCAGTCCGTCGCCATGCTCGACCTGCCCCCCGGGGCGGAGGTGCTCGGCCCCGCGCCGGTCCCGCCGGCGCCGGGCGAGCGTCGCGCCGCCGACGAGCCACCGGAGGTCCGGCTCGTGGTCCGGGTGCCGCGTGCGGTCGGCGATGCGCTGTCACGCACGCTGGTGGAGCTGCAAGGCGTCCGCGACGCCAAGAAGCTGGGCGCGGTCCGGGTGCAGGTCGACCCGTTCGAGCTGGGCTGAGCCGCGCTGAGCCGTTGGGGCTAGGGCTCCACCAGCCCCGAGCGGATCGCGTAACGCGTCAGATCGACCCGGTCGCGCAACCCCAGCTTCGCCAGGACGTTCTCGCGGTGACGCTCGACCGTCTTGAGGCTGATCGTCAGCAGCCGCGCGATCTCCTTGGAGGAGCTGCCCTCGGCGATCAGCTTCACGACCTCCTCCTCGCGCGGGGTGAGCACGCTCGTGGGCATCCGCTCGCCGCGGCGCATCCGGTGCAGGAAGTCACGCACCAGCGTGCTCGCGACGCCGGGGTAGAGGAACGACTCGTCGCGCATCGCGGCCCGGCACGCCGTCACGAGGTCCTCGTCGGCCGCGGACTTGAGCACGTAGCCGCACGCGCCGGCCTTGAGCGCCTCGAAGAAGTACTGCTCGTTGTCGTGCATCGACAGCATCAGGATCCGCGGCGCCGGCTGCCTGCGGGACAGCTCACGGGCCGCCTGGAGCCCGGTCATGCGCGGCATGGACACGTCCAGGATCGCCAGGTCGGGGGAGAGCTCCCGGGCCAGCTCCACGGCCTCGGCGCCGTCGCCGGCCTCGCCCACCACGGTGAGGTCCGGCTCCGCGTCGAGGATCAGCCTCACGCCTCGTCGTACCAGCGCGTGGTCGTCGGCGAGCAGGATCCGCGTCACCTTCACGCCCCTCCTCCTGCCAGCGGGACCAGCAGCCGGACCTCGGTCCCGCCGCCCTCGGCCGGTCGTACGTCGAGCCGCCCGTGGACGAGCCGCGCGCGCTCCCGCATGCCGGCGATCCCGGACCCCTCGGCAGCACCTCGCACGCCGCGCCCGTCGTCGACGACCCGCAGCACCACCGCGTCGCCCTGCCGGGCCAGCGACAGCTCGACGGTCCGGGCGCCGGCGTGACGGCTGACGTTGGTCAGCGCCTCCTGCGCCACCCGGTAGAGCACGAGCTCCGCCTCCGGACCCACCGGCGGCAGCCCCGGGGCGAACGCCCGGCGCACCTCCACCCCGGACATCCGCTCGGTCTCGGTGCTCAGCGCGGCCAGCGCGTTGAGCAGTCCGAGGTCGTCGAGCACGCCCGGGCGCAGCCGGCTGGCCACCGCACGGACCTCGTTCATCGCCGTGCGCACCGAGTCCTGCACCGCCTCGAAGTCCGCCTGCCGGTCGGGTGTGGCGCCGTGGGCGAGTCGCTTGAGCTCCAGCAGCACCGCGGTCAGCGTCTGCCCGATCTCGTCGTGGAGCTCGGCCGCGATGCGCCGGCGCTCCTCCTCCTGGGCGGCCAGCGCCCGCGCGTCGCTGCCGGTGCGCTCGGCGTCGAGCCGGTCCAGCATCGCATTGAACGCGGTGATGAGGTCGCGCACCGACCCGTCGCCCTCGGGCTCGAGACGCCGGCCGGCCTCGGCCGAGTCGACGGCGGCCATGCCCCGGGCGAGCCGGTCCAGCGGCGCGAGGCTGTGCCGCAGCAGCAGCGCGTTGACGGCGACCACCGCCCCGAGGCCGACGGCGAGGACCACCGACTCCGACACGAGCACCCGACGGGACACGGTGGCGGGGGAGAGCGCCAGGACGAGAGTCCCGAGGAAGAACACCAGGCCGTTGATGACCACGACCCGCCAGAACAGCGACGACGACGGCCAGGAGCTCACCCGGTCAGCGTAGACAGGGTCCGCGGTGTGACCGTCCCCACAGCCGAAGATGGGGGTCAGCACCCATGGGTTCCCACCGCCGGGCCGCCGACACTGGAGGTGGAGGTGGTACGACGATGCAGGCGCTGACATGGGCCGCAGCCGGACCGGCGGAGGTCGGCTGGCTGCTGGGGGTCGCGGCGACCCTCGGTCTGGCCCTGATGGTGATGGGCGCGATCCGGATGCTGCGGCTGTGGGAGCCCGAGCCGGCCACCGAGCCGACGGCCGACGCGAGCCGCGTGCGCGTCCTCGTGGTCCCGATGGACGAGGCGGACGGGGAGCCGGACGACGGGGCGCGGCACGGCGTTGCGATCCGCCGGCTCGACGCCTATGCCGCCGAGATCGTCCTGCCCGTCGAGCCGCACCCGCCGCGGTGAACCCGGCGGACCTCAACGTCGTCCTGCTCGTCGGGACGGCGGTGCTGCTGGCAGGGGTGGCGGCCGTGCGCGTCTCGTCACGCGCCGGCCTGCCCAGCCTGCTGCTCTACCTCGGGATCGGGCTGCTCATCGGCGAGGCCGGCCTCGGCATCCAGCTCGAGGACGCCGACCTGGTGATGATCCTCGGCAGCGTCGCGCTCGCGGTGATCCTCGCGGAGGGCGGGCTCACCACCCAGTGGCAGGTGGTGCGGCCGGTCGCGGGGCTGGCGACCGCCCTGGCGAGCATCGGCGTCGCGATCAGCGTGGTCGTCACGGCGGGGGCGGCCTACGTCCTGCTCGACGTGGACCTGCGCACCGCGCTGCTGCTCGGTGCGGTGGTGTCGTCGACCGACGCGGCGGCGGTGTTCGCGGTGCTGCGCAACCTGCCGCTGCGGCGTCGTACCCGGGCAGCGCTCGAGGCGGAGTCCGGCTTCAACGACCCGCCGGTCATCATCCTGGTCACCCTGATCGCGTCCGATGCCTGGGAGTCCGCGACCGCGTGGAGCGTCTCGCTCGCCATGGTCCAGCAGCTGGTCGTCGGCGCGGTGCTGGGGCTTCTGATCGCCCGGGTCGGGCAGTGGCTGCTCGCCCGGAGTGCGCTGCCGTCGCCGGGGCTGTACCCGCTGGCCACCCTCGCGATCGTGCTGATGGCGTTCGCGGCGACCGGCGTGGCCGGCGGGAGCCCGTTCGTCGCGGTCTATGTCGCGGGCCTGTGGCTCGGGAACGCCGACCTGCCCCACCGCAGCAGCACGCTGGGCTTCGCGGAGGGCACCGCCTGGCTGGCCCAGATCGGCCTGTTCGTGATGCTCGGGCTGCTCGCCAGCCCGTCCCGGCTGCTCGACGCCCTGGTGCCCGCCCTCATCGTGGGAGGAGCCCTGCTCCTGGTGGCACGGCCGATCTCGGTGCTCCTCGTGGCGACCCCGTTCAAGGTGCCGCTGCGCGAGCAGGCGTTCATGTCCTGGGCGGGCCTGCGCGGTGCCGTCCCGATCGTGCTCGCCACGATCCCGATCAGCAACCAGATCCCGGCCGCGCAACGGATCTTCGACGTGGTCTTCCTGCTTGTGGTGGTGTTCACGCTGGTGCAGGGGCCGGCGCTGCCGGTGCTCGCCCGGCTGCTCGGCGTGGCCGAGCAGGACGGCGCGCGCGACGTCACGATCGACTCCGCGCCGCTGGAGGAGGTCGACGCCTCGCTGCTGCAGCTGACGGTCGGGCCGCACTCGCACCTCGCCGGCGTGCAGAACTTCGAGCTGCGGCTGCCGGCCGGGTCGTTGGTGAGCCTCGTGGTGCGTGACGGCACGCCGTTCGTCCCGTCGCCGACCACGACGATCCGGCGCGGGGACCACCTCCTGGTCCTCAGCACGGACGCGCAGCGGGAGGCCACGCAACGGCGGCTCCGGGCGGTCAGCCGGGCGGGACGGCTCGCGGCCTGGCACGGCGAGGTCGGCGAGGACGGCGAGGAGGGCGGGGACAGGCAGCGCCGCGCGACCCCCAGCACCCTCCGTAGACTGGGTCGCCGACCCGCCGCCGTACCCCCCGAGGAGCCCCGTGCCCGTCCAGCCGATCCGCCTGTTCGGAGACCCGGTGCTGCGCAGCAAGGCAGCGCCGGTCACCGACTTCGACAAGGAGCTGCGCCGGCTCGTCGCTGACCTGACCGACACCATGCAGAACGCCCCCGGGGCCGGCCTGGCCGCACCGCAGATCGGCGTCGGGCTGCGGGTGTTCACGTGGTACGTCGACGGCGAGCTCGGCCACCTGGTCAACCCCTCGCTGGACCTGTCCGAGGAGCAGCAGGACGGCCCCGAGGGCTGCCTGTCCTTGCCCGACCTCACCTACGACTGCAAGCGGGCGCTCTCCGTGGTCGCGAAGGGGTTCGACATGCACGGCGAGGCCGTGACCGTCGAGGGCAGCGAGCTGCTGGCCCGGGCGATCCAGCACGAGACCGACCACCTCGACGGGGTGCTGTTCATCGACCGGCTCGACCGGGAAGCGCGCAAGGCCGCGATGAAGCAGATCCGGGAGTCGGAGTGGTTCGGCGCCGCCGGCGGCATGCCCGTGGTCAAGATGTCCCCGCACCCGACCAACGGACTGGGGCTCTGAGCATGCGCGTCGTCTTCGCCGGCACCCCCGAGGTCGCCGTCCCCGCCCTGGACGCCATCGCGGCCAGCCCGCACGAGCTGGTCGGCGTGGTCACCCGCCCCGACGCCCCGGCCGGCCGCGGCCGCAAGCTCGTCGCGTCGCCGGTCGCGCAGCGCGGCGAGGAGCTCGGCGTCCCGGTGCTCAAGCCGGCCCACCCCAAGGACCCCGACTTCCAGGACCAGCTCAAGGCGCTCGAGCCGGACTGCTGCCCGGTGGTGGCCTACGGTGCGCTGCTGCCGCAGAGCGCCCTGGACATCCCGGTGCACGGCTGGGTCAACCTGCACTTCTCGCTGCTGCCCGCCTGGCGCGGGGCGGCCCCGGTGCAGCACGCGATCTGGGCCGGCGACGAGATCACCGGCGCGACCACGTTCCGCATCGTCAAGGAGCTCGACGCGGGGCCGACCTTCGGGCTGATGACCGAGACGATTCGGCCCACCGACACCGCGGGCGACCTGCTCGCGCGGCTCGCCGAGGGCGGCGCCCAGCTGCTCGTCGCGACGCTCGACGGGATCGAGTCCGGTGACCTCGAGGCGCGTGAGCAGCCGAGCGAGGGGATCAGCTTCGCCCCGAAGATCCTCGTCGAGGACGCGGAGGTCGACTGGGCCGAGCCCGCCGCCGCCGTGGACCGGCGGATCCGGGCCTGCACGCCGGGGCCGGGCGCCTGGACGACCTTCGAGGGCGAGCGGTTCAAGCTCGGCCCGGTGCGCATCGACACGGAGGCGGACCGGCTCGACCCGGGTGTGCTCGAGGTGCGCAAGAACGCGGTCCTGGCCGGCACCGGAACCGCGCCGGTGCGCCTCGGGGACGTCAAGGCCTTCGGCAAGAAGCAGATGCCGGCCGCCGACTGGGCCCGCGGGGTGCGTGTCGAGTCCGGCGCGCGGTTCAGCGCCGCTCCCGACGCCGGATGAGCCGCGTCGACGCGCCACGAGAGGCGGCGTACGACGTCATCGCGGCCGTCCGTGAGCAGGACGCCTACACCAACCTGCTGCTCGCCCAGGTGCTCCGAAGCCGCGGGATCCGCGACCGCGACGCCGCGTTCGTCACCGAGCTAGTGTCCGGCACGATCCGCCGCCAAGGAACGTACGACGCGGTCCTCGCCACACTGGTCAACCGGCCGCTGGACCAGGTCGACGCCGCCGTGCTCGACGCGCTGCGGCTCGGGACCCATCAGCTGCTCGCGATGCGGGTGCCCTCGCACGCCGCGGTCGGCACCACCGTGGACCTCGTGCGCGCCAAGGTCGGGCACCGACCGGCCGGGTTCGTCAACGCCGTCCTGCGCAAGGTGTCCGCGCGGGGCCTCGACGCCTGGGTGCGCCGGGTGGCGCCCGACCCCGGCACCGATCCCGTCGGCTACGCGGCGGTGGCGCACTCCCACCCGCGCTGGGTCGTCGAGGAGCTGTCCGCGGCGCTCGGGCCGGCTGCGGACGAGCTCGAGGACCTGCTCGCGGCCGACAACGCGCCGCCCAGGGTCACCCTGGTCGCGCGTCCGGGACTCTCGAGCGTCGAGGAGCTGGTCGCGGCCGGGGGAGCGGCGTCGTCGATGTCTCCGACCGCGGTCACCCTCCCGGGCGGCGACCCCGGGGCCGTCGAGGCGGTGGCGCAGGGACGGGCCGGGGTGCAGGACGAGGGGTCGCAGCTCGTCTCCCTGGCGCTCGCGGCCGCCTCGGTGGGCGGGCGCGACGAGCGGTGGCTCGACCTGTGCGCCGGTCCCGGCGGCAAGGCGGCGCTGCTCGGTGCCCTCGCCGGCGAACGCGGCGCCCGGCTGCTCGCCAACGAGCGCCAGCCGCACCGGTCGGCGCTGGTTCGCACCGGCACCCGTGCCGTCGGCAAGGGGATGCTCGGCGTGGTCACCGCCGACGGCCGCCGCCCGGCCTGGCGGCCCGGGGGGTTCGACCGGGTGCTCGTCGACGCGCCCTGCACCGGCCTCGGCGCCCTCCGGCGCCGCCCCGAGGCCCGCTGGCGCCGCACCCCGGCGGACGTCGAGGCCCTCGTGCCCCTGCAGCGCGAGCTGCTCGGGTCGGCCCTCGACTCGGTCCGGCCCGGCGGCCTGGTGGCCTACGTGACCTGTTCCCCGGTCCTCGCCGAGACCTCCGGCGTCGTCTCCGACGTGCTCGCCGCACGGCACGACGTACACCTCGAGGACGCCGCGCCGCTGTTCCCGGGCGTGCCCGACCTGCGGGCCGACCAGATGACCCTTCCCGGCACCGTCCAGCTCTGGCCGCACCGGCAGGGCACCGACGCGATGTTCCTCGCCCTGCTGCGCAAGGAGTGAGGCAGCGGGCAGGATGCTCGACGTGCGCATCGTCATCGCTCGCGTGGTCGCGGGGCTCGGCTCCGCGTTCTTCGCCGTCCTGTTCTTCGGGCTGATCGACCTGGCGACCGTCCTGCTCCAGGACCCGGACTGGCGCGCGAGCTACCTGCTCGAGACCGGCTGGGGCGTCCTGTTCACGCTGCTGGTCGCGGTGCCGCTCGGCGTGCTCGCCGTCCGGCCGGACCGCGGCATCGTGCTCGCGCAGCTGGTGGCGGTCTCGGTCGCGATCGCGGGCGCGACGCTGTGGGCGGCCTACGCACCGCAGCTCGCGCCGGCGACCGGCGTGGTGGTGCTGGCGGCGGTCATCGGCCAGCTGGCCGGTCACCGCTTCCGGGGGCCGCAGCTCGACCGCGCGCTGCGCTGGCTGACCGTGCTCGGCGCGTTCGGCGGCGGGGCGTTCGCCACCCGGGTGCTGGCGGAGTACCCGGCGATCGAGCCGGACACCACGTGGGGGCTCGACCACCACCCGATGCAGGTCGCCCTGGGACTCGCGGTCGCCACCGTGGGCGCCGTCGCCGCGGCCGGGGTCGGCGGCCGCACGCCCGGCTGGCGGGTCCCGGTGTGGACGGTGGCGGCGGCCGCGGCCTGGCTGGGCGTCTGGTCGGTCGTCTACCCCGGCGTGCCCGGGTCGGCCGGGACGGCGCTGGGTGCCGGTGCGGTCGCCTGGGGGGCGGCGTTCGTCGGCACGGCCGAGTGGCGGGTACGTCGTACCCTCCCGGCGGCGGAGCGGGTCCCCTCATGACGGGCACACCCCTCGACGGTCCGGACCTCGCCGAGGCGCTGGCGCTGGCCGGCCTGGACGCGGACACCCTGGTGTCCCACGAGGCCCTCGCGAGCGGCGAGCAGGCCTGGGCGCTGCGCTCGACGAGCGAGACCTGGTTCGCCGAGTGGCGCACCCTGCGCGACCTCGTGGCGACGACAGGGCGCTGGCCGGTGGCGATGACCAGCTGGGGGTACGAGATCGACCCGTTGAACCGGCGCGGGACCGACCCGCGGAGCGGGCTGGACGAGGGTCCGGCGGCGATCATGGGCAGGGTGGCCGCCGTCGACATCGACGGCGCCCTGGACCGGCTGGAGGCCGGGAGTGACCCGATGCCGCTCGACGAGTGGTTCGAGTACCACGAGGAGGCCACCCGCCGGCGCTGCGGCGCGGCGCCGACGATCGAGCAGGTGCGCGCCGCCCTGGGCGAGGAGCCGCTCGAGATGGACATCGAGCGTTGGCTGCTGAGGTGGTAGCTCACCGAGGGCGGCCTGGCACCCGGGTCCGGTGACGAGGCGCCCTACCTCGACTGGTTCGAGCCGGTGGGACAGCCCGTCCACCTCCTGCTGCTGCCGCGCCACGAGCCGTGGAGCGTCGGCGCCTACACCGGTGGCTACGAGTGGGAGTACCCACACCGCGACCTGCGCCCCGCGCTGATGAGGCGCTGGGCGCACCGGTACGGCGCGGAGCCGGCCGCCAACTGGGACACCATGCTGCAGCTGGTCGTCGCGCGCCCGCCGGAGACGATCGAGGACGCGTTCGAGCTGGCCCGCTCGATGGACCTGCTGTGGCAGGACACGATCGGCCGTCCCGGGATCACGGTCCGGGAGCACGCCTTCGACCTGCTCGGACGCGACAGCTGGTTCCTGCACCTGCGTCCGTGAGACGGCAGGCCCAGCCACTAGGATCGGGCCACCATGGGAATCCAGATCTCTCCGAGCCTGCTCGCCTGCGACTTCGCCCACCTGGCCGACGAGGCCGGCCGGATCCCCGGCGCCGACTGGCTGCACGTCGACGTCATGGACAACCACTTCGTGCCGAACCTGACGCTCGGGGTGCCGGTCGTCGAGGCGATCGGCAAGGCCTCGGACACCCCGATGGACTGCCACCTGATGATCGAGGACCCCGACCGCTGGGCGCCGGCTTACGTCGAGGCCGGCGCGGGATCGGTGACCTTCCACGTCGAGGCCGCCACCGCTCCGGTCCGGCTCGCCCGGGAGCTGCGCTCGATGGGGGCCCGCGCCGGGATGGGGCTGCGGCCGGCCACGCCGATCGAGCCCTACGAGGACCTGCTCCCCGAGCTGGACATGTTGCTGGTGATGACGGTCGAGCCGGGTTTCGGCGGCCAGAAGTTCCTCGACATCATGCTGCCGAAGATCCGTCGTACGCGAGAGCTCATCGACAAGCACGGCCTCGACCTGTGGCTGCAGGTCGACGGCGGTGTCTCGCTGGAGACCGTCGAGCGCTGCGCCGAGGCCGGGGCGGACATGTTCGTCGCCGGCTCCGCGGTGTTCGCCGCCGACGACCCGGACGACATGGTGGCGCAGCTGCGCGCTGCGGCGGAGAAGGCCGCCGGCTGACCGCGTGCTGAGCGTCACGTCGCGACTTAGGGACCAGTGTGGCAGTCTGGGTCCGACGAGTGATCAGCTCGCGTGCTCTGGGGTCGGTGTAATTCCGAGCCGGCGGTGAAAGTCCGCGACCCGGCTGCAGCCAGCAGCCGGTTGACCAGGTGGAACTCCTGGACCGACGGTGAAAGTCCGGATGGGAAGCGCACGCAGCCGTACGCCGCCGGACCCGATGTGGCCACCACCCACATCGACGCCCGCGGCGTCGGCCCGCCTCTCCAGCCCCCGGAGTCCGCACCGGACGAGAGGGGCCAGCGATGACCGGCAGCCCGGCCGAGCGCGCGGCCATGCTGCGCGCCCTGGAGCTGGCCGCCACGCCGGGCGTCCCCCTCGGCCCCAACCCCCGGGTCGGCTGCGTGCTGCTCGCCCCCGACGGCTCGACCGTCGCGGAGGGCCACCACCGCGGCGCCGGAACCGCCCACGCCGAGGCGGACGCGCTCGCACAGGCCGGCGACCGGGCCCGCGGTACGACGGCCGTGGTCACGCTCGAGCCCTGCAACCACACCGGCCGCACCGGCCCCTGCAGCGAGGCCCTCATCGCCGCCGGCGTGCGCCGGGTCGTGTTCGCGCAGCCCGACTCCAACCCGGTCGCCGTGGGCGGGGCCCGTCGGCTGCGCGAGGCCGGCGTCGAGGTGGTCGGC
>JBQCEF010000051.1:0-7783 GCA_051960495.1 Nocardioides sp.
CCGTCCCGGTCGTTCCAGAACTTCCACCGCACGCCGATCTGACCCTGGCTCGAACGCGACACCGCCCCTGCGCGCTGGTGGACGCGCAGGGGCGGTGCGAGCCGCCGGCCGGCTCAGCCGTCGATGCGGGCGGCCAGGGTGTGCAGCCGGCGGGCGAGCGCGTGGCGGCCGCGGGGACGGCGCGCGGACGGCATCTGCCCGGCGCGGGTGCGGACCCGCTCGTTGATCTGGTGGGTGGCGACGCGGTCGATGAGGGGCGAGAACTCAGACATGGTGGGTTCCTTCACGGTGGCTGTGGTGGCTGGAAAAGTGCGGTGGCGGGGCGGACCGGTGTGCGGTGGTCCGTCGTACGGCGGTGTGGTCGGCGTGGTCCGGGACAGCGGGACCGGAGCTGCGGGTCGGGGTCCAGCCCCAGGTGACTCTCACCGCTGCTCCAGGTGGATGTCGCCGCTGACCGTCTTGGCGCGCAGCTCGATGTAGTCCTGGCCCTCCTCGGGGCGGCCGGCGCCCTGCAGGGTGGAGCGGACGTGCCCGGTGACCGTGCTGAGGTCGGTCCACACCGGGACGCCGGCCGGGATGCCGACGCGGATGTCGCCACTGACGTTCTTGGCCTGGAGCTGGCCGCGCAGCATCGACTCGACGACCAGGTCGCCCGAGGCCGTGCTGAGCGAGACGTCGTGCTGGGCGCGGCGCACGGTCATGTCACCCGACCCCGACTTCACCGAGACGGGGCCGGCCGCGGTGCCGATCTCGGTGTCGCCGGAGCCGGTCGAGACCGAGACAGGGCCGCCGGCCTGACCGACCTCGACGTTGCCCGAGCCGGACTTGGCGCGCAGGTCCGCGGTGATCTCGTTGACGGAGATGTCCCCGGAGCCGGCCTCGACGAGCGCCTCCCCGTCGACCAGGTCGAGACTGATGTCGCCGGAGCCGGTCTTGATCCGGGTCTCGCCGAGCCGGCCGCTGCAGGTCACGTCGGCGGAGCCGAGCTTGGTGGCCAGCGAGCTGCCGCTCGGCATGGTGACGTGGACCGACGCCTTGTCGCTGCCGCTGAAGAAGCCGACGCCGCGGTTCTTGGGGCCGATCACGACGATCTGGTCGCCGCGCTGCTCGACGGTGAACTCGTCGGCGAGCTTGCCGGTGACGTCGACGGTGGTCTGCCCGACCTCGTCGCACCGGAGGGTGACCTCGCCGCTGCCGAGCTCGACGTACAGCGAGGTGGGCTCCGGGGTCTCGAAGATCTTCTGCATGGTGCAGCTCCTGAGGGTGTGCTGGTCCGCCCGGCCGGCGAGCTGCCGGTCGGCTGTGGTGGTGGTCGGGAGGCGGGGCCTGCGGCCGGTGGGTCAGACCCAGCCGGTCATCCGCTTGGGCCCCTTGCGGCCGGAGGGGAAGCCGGCGTTGTCGAGGAACGGGACGCTGGAGAGGTCGATGTCGACGTTGATGGCGCGTTCGCGGGTGGCGTTTCGGACCACGTTGACGATCCAGCTGTTGAGCGAGTGCCCGCCCTTGGCGGCGAGCTCCTCGGCCTTGTACTTCACCGACTCGGGGATCCGCAGGGTGATCCGCGCGACCGCATCGTCGCCCTCGGCCTCCTCGATCTCCTCCGGGGACGGCGGGGCCGGCGGCGCGGGGGCGGCGGCCGGCATCGGCACAGTCGGGACGTCGACGACGAACTCGGGCTCGCGGCCGCGGAGGCGGACGTCGATCTGGCCGGCCGGCAGCTCGCTGGTGATCTCGGCGGCGGCCTGGGACAGGGCGTCCATCAGGGCGAGGCGCACGGCAGGGTCGAGCGCGAGCGCGAGCCGCTCCGCGGCCGCCTTGGCCTCGGGGCCGCCGGCCTCGGCTGCCGCCGCGAGGTCGTGGCGGAGGCTCTCGACGTAGGGTGTGATGTCCATGTGCACCACTCTGACATCACGGTGACGTCATGTCAACACCATAGCGACACTATTTGGTGTCACCGTGCCGTCAGACGTGGTGCAAGGTGGCGTCAGACGGTGTCAGCCGGTGTCTGTGGCACGACTCAGGTCGTGCCAGGCGCCGGGTTCGGGTCCGGCGGAGGCGGGCCAGGCGCTCGGTTCGTGGATGATCTCCGGCGTCTGCTGCCGGGGATCATACACGAAGCGAGCTGGACGGGCCGAAGGTGTGCTTGCCGGGTCGGCCACCGCGGGCGGCGAGAAGGGCCGCCGGCGGAGGCCGGTCAGGCGGCCGCGTCCGGCTGGGGGGTCTGCGTGTAGAGCGCCAGGCGCCACCGGCCGTCCACGCGCACGTAGACGCTGCTCATCGCGGCGACGAAGTCCGGCTCTGCCGCTCGGTGCGCCCGGGCGCGGTAGACCAGCGCGGCGCCGTCCCGGCCGGTGGTGACCAGCCGGACCTCGCTCAGCTCGTAGCCGTCCCATGCCGGGGCGTCCCGGAGCGAGGCGACGACCTCTGGGCGGGTCAGCACCGCTCCGTTCGCCAGCACCATGGCGCTGTCGGTCGTCATGAGCTCGCCGTAGAAGTCGGTCCCGGTGCCGCTGCAGAGGGCGTCCCAGCCGGCGCGCTCGAGGCTCTCCAGGGTGTCGCGCAGCTCGTCAGACATGCCCTCGACGCTAACAAGCCCTCGGGCACCTGTGGGCGGGCCCGGCGGTGATTGGTGGTGGTGTCTCCGCCCTCATCCCCACGGCATCTCAACAGGCACCGTCGGCCCAGGGGCCACGACCAGGCGTGAGGCACCGGCACCCGGTGCGGGTCTGCCTGTTGAAATGTCGCTGGGTCGGGGACGGCTCGCAGACGAGAGAGCAGGATGACGCGCCGACGCCCCCGGCCAGGCGTGGCCGGGGGCGTCGGGAGGCGAACCTGCTCCTCGGTCTACGACATCAGAACAGCGTGCCCTCGTTCTTGTCGTCGTCCTCGCCCGCCGTCTCCGAGGCCTTCTCGGCGCTCGCCTCCGGTGCCGGCTCGGCGGTGTCCGCCTCGCGCGCGGCCTCGACGGCGACGTCCTCGTCGGGGGCGGTCGACTCGGCCTCGCCGATCTCGTCCTCGGTGACGTCGGCCGAGTCGCTGTCCGGGCTGCCCGCCCCCTCGGCGGCGTCGGGCTCCGTCTTCGCGACGGCCTCCTCGGGTGCCGGGGCGGTGGCGTCCGACTCGGTGGCGTCGGCGTTCACGGCCACGTCCTCGGTCGCGGTGACGGTCTCCTCGGTCTGCGTGACGTCGCCGGGCTCCGGCTCGGCCTGCGTCTCGACCGACGTGGACGTCGTGTCGGTGGCGGTCTCGGGCCGGTCGAGGACGGCGGTCGCCGTACCTCCTGCAGCCGCGGCGCCCGCCGTACCGTCACCCGCAGGTGCCGGCGCCGGGGCCTCGCGCTTGACCGACGCGAGCAGCAGCTGAGCGACGTCGAGCACCTCGACCTCCTCGCGCGCCGAGCCGTCGGCCTGCATCGAGGTGAGCCCGTCGGAGAGCATCACCCGGCAGAACGGGCAGCCGACCGCGATCTGGTCCGCGCCGGTGCCGACCGCCTCGGTGGTGCGGTTGAGGTTGATCCGCTCGCCGATCTTCTCCTCCATCCACATCTGCGCGCCGCCGGCGCCGCAGCAGAACGAGCGCTCGCTGTTGCGCGGCATCTCGGTGAAGTCGGCGTTCGGGATGATCTCGAGCAGCTCGCGCGGCGGCGTGTAGACCTGGTTGTGGCGGCCCAGGTAGCACGGGTCGTGGTAGGTCAGCGTCCGCTTCGGCCCGGCCGCGTCCGCGACGGGGGTCAGCCGGCCCTCGCGCACGAGCCGGTTGAGCAGCTGCGTGTGGTGGACGACCTCGAGCTCGACGCCGAACTCGGCGTACTCGTTCTTCAGCGTGTTGAAGCAGTGCGCACAGGTGGAGACGACCTTCTTGACCTTCGTCTCCTTGAACACCTCGGCGTTCTGCATCGCGAGCTGCTGGAAGACGAACTCGTTGCCGGCGCGGCGGGCCGGGTCACCGGTGCAGGTCTCGCCGTCGCCGAGGACCGCGAAGCTGACGCCGGCCATGTCGAGCAGCTCGGCCACCGCACGGGTGGTCTTCTTGGCGCGGTCCTCGTAGGCGCCGGCGCAGCCGACCCAGAACAGCCAGTCGACCTCGTCGAGGTCCTCGACGTCGACGCCGACCTGCTTGACCTCGAAGTCGAGGTCCTTGGCCCAGTCCATGCGCGCCTTCGGCGACATGTTCCACGGGTTGCCCTTGTTCTCCAGGCCCTTGAACAGCTGGTTGAGCTCGGAGGGGAAGTTCGACTCGACGAGCACCTGGTAGCGGCGCATGTCCATGATGTGGTCGACGTGCTCGATGTCGACCGGGCACTGCTGCACGCAGGCGCCGCAGGAGACGCAGGACCACAGCACGTCGGGGTCGATGACCGCGCCGCCCGAAGGCATCGACGGGTCACCCTCGGTGGCGCCGACGAGCTCGCGCTCGGCCTCGGCCTTCACCGAGTCGGGCAGCTTCTCGCGGGCGTCGTCGGAGTCGGCGAGGATGTACGGCGCCTTCGCGAACGCGTGGTCGCGCAGCTCCATGATGAGCAGCTTCGGCGAGAGCGGCTTCTCGGTGTTCCAGGCCGGGCACTGGGACTGGCAGCGGCCGCACTCGGTGCAGGTCGCGAAGTCCAGCAGGCCCTTCCAGGCGAAGTCCTCGATCTTGCCGACCCCCATCGTGGTGTCCTCGTCGAGCTCGTCGAGGTCCTCGAAGTCGATCGGCTTGCCGCCGCTCATCATCGGCATCATGGTGCCGAGGGCGACCGGCTTGCGCTTGAACAGCACGTTGATCGGCGCCACGAAGATGTGCAGGTGCTTGGAGTTCAGCACGAAGATGAGGAACACCAGCATGACGCCGATGTGGATCAGCAGGCCGACCTTCTCCAGCACCTCGTTGGCGTTCTCGCCGAGCGGCTCCAGCAGCGCGCCGACGGCGTGGGACATGAAGGCGCCGTTGCCGTAGGGGAAGGTGCCGGTGTTCACCGCGGAGCCGCGGAACAGGAACATCGACCAGATGACGTTGAAGATCATGAACAGCGTCAGCCACGCGCCGCCGAGGTGCGAGCCCTTGAAGCGCGACTTGCGGCCGAGCTTCTCCGGCGCGTTCTTGAAGCGGATCCACGCGAACGTCGCGATGCCGAGCAGGGCCATCACCGCGATGAAGTCCTGGGCGAACCCGAGCGCGTCCCAGGTGCCGACGACGGGGATGTGGAAGTCGGGGTTGAACAGCGCGCCGTACGCCTCGAGGTAGACCGTGGCGAGGATCAGGAAGGCCCAGAACACGAAGAAGTGCGCGGCGCCGGGGACCGACCACTTCAGCAGCTTGCGCTGGCCGAACACCTCGACCAGCTGGCCCTTCACGGCCTCACCGATCCGGCCGGTGACGTTCTCGACCCGTTGCGGGGCGGGCTGGCCGCTCCGGATCAACCGGTAGAGGAACCAGATGCGCTTCGCGGCCAGCGGCAACGCGATAGCGTTCATCAGCAGACCCAGGATCAGGACAACGGACATCAAGTCACTCCAAGACTCGGCGGGGGAACCGGGACGCGCAGACGTGGGCCAGAGACTACGGCTCTTTGCGGGGCCGGTCAGCGGCTGGATGGTGTGAACAAAATCCTACCAGTCGGTAACTTCCTCAGCGGACCCTGGCCACGTGCCCAGAGGAGTCGAACACCACGTCGAGGCGCACGGTCTTCCCCGACCTGCCGCGGGCGCAGTAGCCGAAGGTGTCGTCGAGCCGCGAGTGCGGCTGTCCGGCGGTGAGCAGGACCTTGCGGACGCTCGCTCCCTTGCGCAGCCCGCGGATCACCGAGGCGTCCTTGATCGCCCGCGGGTCGCGGCAGGCGTCGTTGCTGACGCCGACCGCACGCTCCCACATCTGCAGGTAGGCCTCGGCGCCGCGCGACATGTCGTCGAAGATCGCCTTGCCGTCGGCCTGGCTCGTGGCGCCCGCGACCTTGGTCAGGTCCTCGATCCAGTCCGGGTAGAGGCCGTAGTGGGCGACGCCGTCGACGTTGATGTCGTAGACCCGCTGGCCGCTGTGCTGCTGGCGCACCGTGACGCCGCCGAGGCCCTTGAACGGGTAGGTCACCGGGTTGGGGACGTCGGCGCCGCGCGGGTCACCCTGGGCGCCGAGCCCGTTGATGTCGGCCCCGTAGCCGAACCCGAAGTAGTAGCGCGGGTCGGCCCAGGCGAGGTGCTGCCGCCACTTCTTCACGAAGCCCTCCGAGTCGCCGGCGTACGGCGTGATGGTCCCGCCGAGCCGGTAGATGCGGGGGTACGCGTCCGGGGTGGACCAGGCGTGGCTGGAGATCACGCCGGGGTAGCCGAGCCGCTCGAGCAGGTCCAGCGACGCCTGGCGGCCGGACACGCTCATGTGGTCGGGGTCGAAGACCATGCCCCGCTGGGCGAGCTTGCGGATCAGGTGCTTGCCGAGATCGGTGAGGCCGCGCGAGTTGCAGTGGTGCGGCGGGCCGTAGAGCGGCGCCGGCCGGACGCCGGCGATCTTCGCGACCGCCCCGAACAGGGCGTCCTGCTGCTCGGCGTCGATCTCGGGGGCGGCGTACTGGTCCTTGTCGTGGACCTGGTCGTCCTGCGGGTCGCAGTGCTCCATGTCCCAGTAGGAGCCGGTCTCGAGGAAGTTGGCGCTGTTGACCAGCAGGCCGGTCTGTCCCTCGTCGCCGGCCACGCCCGAGAGCGCGTTGTCGAACTTGTTGACCAGCTCCATCTGCCGCACGCCCATCTTGTGGACCTCGGCCAGCGACGCGTCGATCGACTTCTTGTCGCACGCGGGGACGTCGGCCTTCATCGTGCACTTGAAGGGGATCGAGGTCTCGATGCCCATGATCACCGCGAGCTTGCCCTCGTTGATGACCTTGCGGGCCTGGAACGGGTTCTTCACGATCCGGTACCAGCCCTTGCCGGGGCCGCCGTACTGCGCGTCGATGTAGCGCTGCAGCATCCGCATGTCGTGCGCCTGCAGCCGGATCGAGTCCATGTCGTCGCAGGAGTTGTGCTTGATCGGGTAGAGCTGGCACAGCTGGTTGTTCTCGACGAGCAGGTTCGTGAACACCCGCAGGCCGCCCTTCCAGGCGCGCTCCATCCACTTGTAGTAGGTGCCCTCGTGGGTCAGCGAGTCGGGTGCGGGCCAGTCCTTGAACGTCGGCCAGCCGACCGGGTCGTGGCACGGCTTGCCGGACAGGGCGGTCTCGAGCGGGTTGCCGCAGCCGTGGGTGGCGGTGTGGTCCTCGCAGTCCTGCAGCGCGAAGGTGACGCCGAACTTGTCCCACGGCTTGCCGCAGTGGGCGTCGCCGCCGAGGAACTCGAAGGCCATCCCGTGGGTGTGGGCGTCGACGTAGCCGCGGGTCTCGGCGATGTCGGAGACGCCGCGGAACGTCCGGCCGTCGATGTCGTCCTCGACCTCCGGCCAGGCGGCGCACCCGGTGGTGGTGTGCAGGTCGAACGCGGTCGGTTCGGCGGCGAGCACGAGCGTGCCGCCGTCACCCACGGCGAGGCTGTCCCCGCTCGACTTCAGCGTGAAGGTGTACGACGAGCCCGCGCGTCGCACGGTCCAGTCCGCGGAGTCGCTCGGTGTCTTCGCGGCCGTGGCGGCGTCCCCGCCGAGCAGCGGGGTGTCGTCCTGCGCGAGGAAGTCCTGGGCGCTGCCGAACAGGAGGTACTTGCCGAGGTCGGTGGCCTGGAAGTGGAACGGCTCGCCCGTGCCGCGGTCGGGCGCCGAGGCGGCGAAGCCGTTGCCGGCGCGCGCCACCCAGTCTCCGGAGGGGGCGCGCAGGGCGTAGCAGCCGCCCGCC
>JBQCEF010000052.1:0-6958 GCA_051960495.1 Nocardioides sp.
ACCAGGAGGTCAGCGTCGATGCGGCGGGCGAGGTGGCCGCCGGGGTCTTGGGTGACCGGGTGGACGGGGTGGGCTGGGCGAGGGGGGCCGGCCGCTGCGTCGCCCCCCGCGCCGAGTGGTGGTTCACCGGCGCCGGCGCCGGGCTCGACCACGCCTCGACGCTCGAGCTCAGCAACACCGACCCGGGCGCCGCGGTCGTCGACGTCCGGGTGCTCGGCGAGGACGGCCCGGTCGAGACGGTGGGCACCCGAGGCATCACCATCGCCCCCGGGGAGACCCGGACGATCGCGCTCGTCGACATCGCCCCGCAGAACGACGAGGTCGCCGTGCACGTGCAGGCCTCGCGTGGTCGGGTGGCGGCGACGATGAGCGACACGTTCGCCGCGCGCGCCACCGGGCCGACCGGGGTCGAGCGCGTCCCGGCCGCGGAGCTGCCCGGGCGGTGGGTCCGGCTGGCCGGGGTGCCGGCTCGGGCCGGGTCGCGGACGCTCGTGGTGGCCAACCCCTCCGACAGCGAGGCGCTCGTCGACCTCGAGGTGGCCGGTTCGCGCGGCAGCTTCGTCCCGAGCGGCTTCGAGACGCTGAGCGTCCCGCCGGGCTCGGTCCGGGCGCTGGACGCCGCGGACCTGGTCACTGGCAAGGAGGCCACCGCGGTGTGGCTGACCTCGCAGGTCCCGGTCGTGGCCGGGCTCCGCTCGGTCGGCGCCGCTGACCACTCCTACGCCGCGACGGTCACGCCGCTGACCGATCCTGCCGCGGTGCCGGTGCTCGACGGTGCGAAGAGCGTCGTACAGGTCAGCGCCGGGACCGCGGGTGCCACGGTCGAGGTCGAGGGCTTCGCTCGCGACGGCAGCAGCACCCAGCAGGAGCAGATGACTGTCGACCCCGGCGCGACGGCGACCTGGAGCCCGGGCAAGAACACCGCCTACGTGGTGGTCACGCCGGTGCGCGGCAACGTGTACGGCGCCGCGACGTACTCAGGTGGCTCGGGCACCACCACCGTGCCGCTGGTCGTCCTGCCCCTGCGGGTCCAGCTGCCGGGCGTCGTGCCGGCGCCGCGCTGAGCGAGCTCAGTCCTCGGCGTCGTAGCGCGGGTCGATCTCCTCGGGCGGACGGCCCAGCAGCTCCGAGACCTGCTCGACGAGCACGGTCAGCACCATCGCCGACAGGTCGGCTCGCGTCTCCGCGCGCAGCTCGATCGGTCGCCGGAAGAGCACCAGCCGCGTCGGCGTCGTACTGTTCCCGCGCACCAGCGTGGCCAGCGGGACGGTGTCCGCGGACCAGTCGTCGGGCACCAGCGGGGTCTCCTCGACCGCGAACTCGACCAGCCCCAGCTCGTCGTGCCACCGCTCCTCGAGCTCCTCGACGATGTCCAGCACCAGGGAGTCGAAGGCCTCGCGTGGACTCATCATGCGGGGCACACCGAAGGGGGAGTGCGGCCCCGGGAGCACGGCCGGGCCGCGCATCCCGCGCCCGCGCCGGTCCCGGCGGCGGCTGCTGCGCCGACCGACCGGTGCTCGGTGTGAACTCACACCGCGAGCCTAGTCGTGGCACCGTGGGCCAACAGGTACCGTCTGCTTCGTGAGTCCGACCCGCCGCTGCTCGAAGACCGCCTGCGGGCGGGCGGCGGTGGCCACCCTCACCTACGTCTACTCCGACCAGACGGCCGTCCTCGGCCCGCTGGCCACCTACGCCGAGCCGCACGCCTACGACCTCTGCGACGCGCACAGCGAGCGGCTCAGCGCACCGCGCGGCTGGGAGATCCTCCGGCTCGCCCCGGACCCCGATGCCCTCGGGCCGTCCGCCGACGACCTGCTCGCGCTGGCGGACGCCGTGCGCGAGGCGGCCCGGCCCGCTCCGGAGCCCGAGCCCGCCGTCGCACCCGTCGGGGTCCCGTACCGCCCCGAGAGCCAGGTCGGTCGCCGGGGGCACCTCCGGTCGGTTCCCACCGGCGACTGAGCCTCCCGCTTTGCAGGCGTAGTACAACTACCTGCATGAGTGCAGAGACCTCCACGATCGACATCCCGACCGCCGACGGAACGGCGGACGCCATCCTCGCGGTGCCGAACGGCGACGGCCCGTGGCCCGGGGTGCTGGTCTACATGGACGCCTTCGGGCCCCGGCCGCGGCTGGTGGAGATGGCCGCGCGGATCGCCTCCGAGGGCTATGTCGTGGTGGTCCCGAACGTCTTCTACCGGCACGGACGCGCGCCGGTCGTGGACCTGCCCGACCTGTCGGTGCCGGAGAACCGCTCGGCGATCTTCGAGAAGCTCGGCCCGGTGATGTCGACCCTGACGCCCGAGCTCGCGATGCGCGACGCCGGGGCGTACCTCGACTTCCTCGCCGACGACGACCGGGTGACGTCCAGCCCGGTCGGGGCGGTCGGGTACTGCATGGGCGGCGCGCTGGCGCTCCGCACGGCGGCGCGCTTCCCGAACCGGGTCGCGGCGGTGGCCAGCTACCACGGCGGCCGGCTCGCGACGGACGCTCCGGACAGCCCGCACCGCGCGTTCGGCGACATCCGTGCCGAGGTCTACGTGGGCCACGCCGACAACGACGGCTCGATGCCGCCCGAGCAGCAGGAGCTGGTGGCGAAGACCCTCGAGGCGGCCGGGGTCAGCTACCGCGCCGAGCTGTACGAGGGCGCGCCGCACGGCTTCACGATGGCGGACACCGCGATGTACGACGAGGCCGCCACCGAGCGTCACTGGGACACCCTGCTCGACCTGTTCGCGCGGACCTTGCGCTGACGCAGGGCATGGAAGGAAGCCCGTGGCTGGTTTCGCACGATCGGCATGCCTGGAGCGTGGTTGCGGGTGCCGATCGTGCGGGATTGAGGCCGGCTTCGCGGTGCGCACGGTGTGCAGGTCCTCGGGGCTCGGATGCATGTCTTGCGTGCGCCGACATCGATGGGCAGGCTGCCGACCTCATCACCCACGCCTCCTGAATCGACCGAGCCGACGCGTCGCCTGCCGGTAGGGTGCGGGCCATGTCAGCCACGTCAGACCCGTCGAACCTGTCCGCGGTCTTCAAGGCGTACGACGTGCGCGGGACCGTGCCGGACCAGGTCGACGAGGACCTGGCGCGCGCGGTCGGTGCTGCCTTCGTCGCGGTGACCCAGGCCGAGGGCACCGGCGTCGTCGTGGGCCACGACATGCGGCCGTCGTCCCCGGGCATGGCCCGCGCGTTCGCCGAGGGTGCGGCGGCCGCGGGGGCCGACGTCACGCTGATCGGCCTGGCCTCGACCGACGAGCTCTACTTCGCCTCCGGTGCGCTCGGCCTGCCGGGCGCGATGTTCACCGCGAGCCACAACCCCGCTCAGTACAACGGGATCAAGATGTGCCGGGCGTACGCGGTTCCCGTGGGCATGGACACCGGCCTGGCCGAGATCCGTGACCGGGTCGCCTCCGGCGACCTGCCGCACAGCGAGGCGCCTGGGTCGATCACCGAGCGCGACGTGCTCGACGACTACGCGGCACACCTGCTGACCCTCGCCCCGGTGTCCGGCCGACGCCTCAAGGTCGTCGTGGACGCCGGCAACGGCATGGCCGGCCACACTGCGCCGGCGGTGCTCGGCAGGCTCGACCTCGACGTGGTGCCGATGTACTACGAGCTCGACGGGACGTTCCCGAACCACGAGGCCAACCCCATCGACCCGGCGAACCTGGCCGACCTGCAGGCGAAGGTCCGGGAGACCGGCGCCGACATCGGCCTGGCGTTCGACGGCGACGCGGACCGGTGCTTCCTGGTCGACGAGCGCGGCGAGCTCGTCAACCCCTCGGCGCTCACGGCACTGATCGCCGCGCGCGAGCTCGCGAAGGAGCCGGGCGCGACGGTGATCCACAACCTGATCACCTCGCGGGCGGTGCCCGAGATCGTCACGGAGCTGGGTGGTGTCCCGGTGCGCACGCGGGTCGGCCACTCGTTCATCAAGGCGACGATGGCCGAGACCGACGCGATCTTCGGCGGCGAGCACTCCGGGCACTTCTACTTCCGCGACTTCTGGCGTGCCGACTCCGGCATGCTCGCGGCACTGCACGCGCTGGCCGCGCTGGCCGGGTCCGAGGGGACCCTCTCGGAGCTCCTCGAGCAGTACCAGCGCTTCCACAGCACCGGCGAGATCAACTCCACCGTCGACGACCAGGCGGCGGTGATGCAGGCGATCGAGCAGCAGTACGCCGGGGCCGAGTCCGTCGAGGTCGACCACCTCGACGGACTGACCGTCACCCACCCCGACTGGTGGTTCAACGTGCGCCCGTCCAACACCGAGCCGCTGCTGCGTCTCAACGCCGAGGCAGCCGACCCGGAGGTGCTGGAGCAGCTTCGGGACCGAGTCCTGAGCACCATCCGGTCGGGATCGTGAACAATGCAGGCATGAACCTCGATCCTGCGCTACTGGAGATCATCGTCTGCCCCGACTGCCACGGGGACCTGGCCGTCGACGAGGCGGCATCCGAGCTGGTCTGCACGGCGTGCGGGCTGGCCTACCCGGTCAAGGACGACATCCCCGTCCTGCTGGTCGACGAGGCCCGCCGACCCGACCGGTCCGCGGGAGCCTAGGACCCGCCATGGTGCAGGTCTTCGACGACTCGCGGCTCGACGACGAGACCGCGCTCGCGTCCGCGGATGCGGTGCTGCGACAGCTGGCCGAGGCCGGCGCGCGGGTGCGCCGGGAGGCCGGCAACGCGGCGGAGGCGCTCGAGCAGGCGGTGGCGTCGTACGCCGACGAGCGCCGCCCGCGCGCGGTGGTCGCCGCCGGCCCCGACTCCCGCCTGCTGCGCGCGGTGCTCGAGCCGTGGTGCCCGGTGCCGTTCGTGGCGTGGCCGGGGCCCAGCCTCCCCGGCTGGGCCGGCACCTTGGACCTCGTGGTCGTGCTCGCTCCGGACGGCAGCGACACCGGGGCCGCGTCGGCGGTGGCGGAGGGCGTACGACGCGGCTGCCGGCTGGCCGTCGCTTGCGACCCCGACTCGCTGGTGGCCCGCCACGCCGTCGGCCGTGACTGCACGGTCTTTCCCACCTCCGCCGGGGACCAGCTCGCGATGGCGGTCGTGCTGCTGGAGTTCCTCGACCGCCTGCACCTCGGCCCCGAGACCGACCCGGAGGCGGTCGCGACCGCGCTCGACGAGGTCGCGATGGCCTGCTCGCCCTACCGCGACCTGGCGGTGAACCCGGCCAAGATCCTGGCCCTCGGCCTCGCTGACGCGACCCCGTTGCTGTGGGGCGGATCCGTCCTCGCCGCCCGCGCGGCCCGCCGGGTCGCCGAGTCGCTGCGCCGCACCAGCGGCCGGGCCGCCCTGGCGGGTGACTCCGAGCACCTGCTGCCGGTGATCCGCGGTGCGCGGGCGCGCGACGTCTTCGCCGACCCGTTCGCCGATATCGAGGAGGGCGAGCCGAGGCCCGTGCTCGTGGTCCTCGACGACGGCGCCGACGACCCGGTCATCCTCGAGCAGCGCGACCGCCTGCTGGAGGCGGCGCAGCAGCACGACGTGCGCGTCGAGACGGTGCAGGCGCCCCCGGGGGAGGAGCTGGCCCGCTACGCGAGCCTCATGGCGACGGGGATGTACGCGGTGGCGTACCTCGGCGTCGGACTCGGACGCGATTGAGCTCGCGTCGGACTCGGACGCGATTGAGCTCGGCGTCGGACTCGGACGCGATTGACGGCTAGGGTTCAGCGCACCCACCCGCACCAGCGACGAAGGAGCGTCCCATGGCCGCCGACGGAGGCACCAAGGCAGTCATCGCCGCGCTGCTCGCCAACACCGGCATCGCGATCACGAAGTTCATCGCGTTCCTGCTGACCGGTTTCAGCTCGATGCTCGCCGAGTCGATCCACTCCGTGGCCGACGCCGGCAACCAGGGCCTGCTGCTGCTCGGCGGCAAGCAGGCGCGCAAGGACCCGACCGAGGAGCACCCGTTCGGCTACGGCCGCGAGCGCTACATCTACTCGTTCATCGTGGCGATCGTGCTGTTCTCGGTCGGCGGCCTGTTCGCGCTCTACGAGGCCTACCACAAGTACCACGAGATCCACGCCGGTCACGCGGAGACCGTCGACGACTGGCGCCGCTTCGCCCCGATCGTGGTCCTGGTGGCGGCGATCGTCATGGAGGGACTGTCGTTCCGCACCGCCATCCACGAGACCGACAAGATCAAGGGCAACATCTCGTTCGCGCAGTTCATCCGCCGGGCGAAGTCGCCGGAGCTGCCGGTGATCCTGCTCGAGGACTTCGCCGCGCTGCTGGGCCTGATGTTCGCGCTCGCCGGCGTCGGGCTGAGCCTCGCGACCGGCAACCAGTACTGGGACGTCGTCGGCACCGGCCTGATCGGCGTGCTGCTCGTCGCGGTCGCGATCGTGCTGGCGCTGGAGACCAAGTCGCTGCTGCTCGGCGAGTCGGCGACACCGGAGGCGCAGCGGCGGATCCGGTCCGCGCTGCAGGGCACCGACGGTGTCGAGCGCGTCATCCACATGAAGACCTCCCATCTCGGCCCCGAGGAGCTGTTGGTCGCCGCCAAGATCGGCGTGCCGCGCGGGGTCTCCTCCGAGCAGGTCGCGGCGACGATCGACGCGGCCGAGCGGGCGGTCCGCCAGGTGGCGCCGGTGGCGCAGCTGATCTACCTGGAGCCCGACATCTACGTGGCCGGCCACGAGACGGATCCGCGTCCGGATGTCCCGGCCTCCGGCGGCCACTGACCGCGTCTACGACGCTTTGGGGCCGCTGGTGCGCTTTGAGTACGATGGCTGAGCGCCTTTCGCACGAGATCGTGGTCTGACGCCCTCCGCACGTCCAGCGTGCGCCGACCACCAGCTCTTCGGACTCAAAGGAACTTCGACACATGGACTTCAAGGTCGCCGACCTGAGCCTCGCCGACTACGGCCGGGCCGAGATCGAGCTCGCCGAGCACGAGATGCCCGGCCTCATGGCGATGCGCGAGCGCTACGGCACCCAGCAGCCGCTCAAGG
>JBQCEF010000053.1:0-3972 GCA_051960495.1 Nocardioides sp.
GACGTGCTCTGGTCCTTCGGCAAGGTGCTCGTGTTCGCGGTCGTGGTCATCTTGATCCACTGCTACCACGGCTACACCGCATCCGGCGGCCCCGCCGGTGTCGGCCTGGCCGTGGGCCGCGCGGTGCGCACGTCCATCGTGGCGATCAACGTGATCGACCTGTTCCTCTCCATGGCCATCTGGGGGACCACCACCACCGTGAGGCTGGCGGGGTAGATGAAGCGCAACACCAGGACCTTCCACCTTCTCGTCGCGATCGAGCACCGCGTGCTCGGCGTGGCGTTCCTGGTGCTGCTCGTGGTGTTCGTCTGGCTCACCTACGCCATCTTCAACAAGTCCTTCACCGACTACGCCGATGTCACCTTGAAGTCCGCGAAGGCCGGACTCCAGCTTCCCGACCGGGCCGACGTGAAGATCCGCGGCGTGATCGTGGGCGAGGTCCTCGACGCCCGCACGGCCGACGACGGCGTCGACCTCACGCTGGGCATCTTCCCCAGCAAGCTCTCGACGATCCCGAGCAACGTCTCGGCCCGGATCCTGCCCAAGACGCTCTTCGGCGAGAAGTACGTCGCCCTCCAGGTGCCGGAGCAGCCGGCACAGCAGCACATCGAGGCCGGGGACACGATCGAGGAGTCGCAGGTCAGCATCGAGGTGGAGCGGGTCCTCTCCGACATCTACCCGTTGCTGCGCACGGTGCAGCCGGCGCAGATCAACTACACGCTCAACGCCATGGCCACCGCGCTCGACGGTCGCGGTGAGCGGATCGGGGAGAACCTCGAGACGCTCGACGGCTACCTGAAGAAGACCAACCCGCAGATCCCCCTGCTCGTCGACGACCTGCGCAAGCTCGGGCAGGTCTCCGACGTCTACCGCGAGGTCGTTCCCGAGCTCGCGAACCTGCTGCGCAACTCAGTCACCACGGGGAAGACGTTCATCGCAAAGGAGCAGAAAATCCAAGCGTTCTTCAGCGACGTCGCCGCGTTCTCGTCGACGAGCAAGGACTTCCTCGAGCAGAACGGTGACAACATCATCCGGCTCAGCAAGCAGGGGCAGGAGCAGCTCCCCGTGTTCGCGAAGTACTCGCCCGAGTACCCCTGCCTGCTCAACGGCATCGTCAAGGTCCTGCCTCGCCAGGAGGAGAGCTTCCGCGGCTACACGCTGCACATCAACCTCGAGACCCTGCCGAAGCAGCCCCGCGGGTACGACGTGCGCGACGACCCGCAGTACGCCGACCACCGTGGCCCGCTGAACCTCTCCGACTGCGAGGCCGCCATCCACGACCGGTGGAACCAGTCCAACCTGCCGCCGGAGCGCCTGGTCCCCGAGCTGCGCGACGGCGTCGACTACCCGGTGGGCAAGCGCGCCGCGACCGGCTTCGACGTGACCTCCGGGTTCGCCGGGACCAGCGCGGAGCGCTCGGTGGTGAACGCGGTCGCCGCGCCGGTGCTCGGCGTGCCCACCGACCGCGTCCCCGACGTCGCCTCCCTCCTCTTCGGTCCGCTCGCTCGCGGCACGGAGGTCAGCGTCCGGTGAGCGCTCGCACCCTGCTGGCCAGCGCACGCCACCGTGCGCTCGGCGTCGCCTTCCTGGCCCTGCTGCTGTTCTTCGTGTGGGGCACCTACGCGGTGTTCACCAAGAAGTTCGTGGACTACGTGCCGGTGACCCTGAAGACCTCCAAGATCGGACTGCAGCTCCCGGCGCTGGCGGACGTGAAGATCCGCGGCGTCATCGTGGGCGACGTCCGCGAGATCAGCTCGGACGGCGACGGCGCGCAGCTGAGCCTGGCGATCGATCCGGACCGGGCCGGCATCATCCCGGCCAACGCCACCGCGCGCATACTGCCCAAGACGCTGTTCGGTGAGAAGTACGTCGCGCTCCAGGTGCCCGACCAGCCGTCCGCGCAGCCCATCGGCGCCGGTGACGTCATCACCGAGTCCGAGGTCGGGATCGAGGTGGAGCGGGTCCTCTCCGACCTCTACCCGTTGCTGCGCACGGTGCAGCCGGCCCAGATCAACTACACGCTGAACGCGCTCGCCACCGCCCTCGAGGGCCGGGGCGAGCGGATCGGGGAGAACCTCGAGACGCTCGACGGGTACCTGAAGAAGACCAACCCGCAGATCCCGCTGCTCGTGGAAGACCTGCGCAAGCTCGACAAGGTCTCCGACGTCTACCGCGAGGTCGTCCCCGAGCTCGCGAACCTGCTGCGCAACAGCGTCACCACCGGGAACACGTTCGTGGAGAAGGAGCAGAAGATCCAGGCGCTGTTCTCCGACGTCGCGAGCTTCTCCTCGACGAGCCGTGACTTCCTGGAGCAGAACGGCGACAACATCATCCGGCTGAGCAACCAGGGCCAGCGACAGCTCCCGCTGTTCGCGAAGTACTCCTCGGAGTACCCGTGCCTGCTGCAGTCGATGGTGGACTGGTCGCCCAGCATGGAGAGCGCCTACCGCGGCTACACCCTGCACATCAACCTCGAGACCATCCCCAAGCAGCCGCGCGGCTACGACGTCCGCGACGACCCGCAGTACTCCGACAGCCGCGGGCCGATCAGCACCAGCTCGTGCCGCGCCGCGCCGCAGTACAGCCAGAAGAACCTGCCGGGCACCCGCTACGCGCCCCGGCTCCAAGACGGCGTCGACTACCCGGTGGGCAAGCGTGCTGCTCCGGGCTTCGACGTCACCTCCGGCTACGCCGGTACGACGGCCGAGCGGTCGGTCGTCAATGCAATCGCCGCCTCCGCGATGGGAGTCGCCTCCGATGAAGTGCCCGACGTGGCCACCTTGCTGTTCGGCCCCCTGGCCCGGGGAACGGAGGTGAGCGTGCGATGACCGGACTGGACAAGAAGACCAGCGCCGACGCGGTGAAGCTGGTGATCTTCATCGTGGTCACCACGATCGCCACGAGCATGCTCGTGGTGACGATCGGCAACCTGTCGTTCGGCGCGACCAAGACCTACAAGGCTGTCTTCAGCGACGCCACCGGCGTGGTCAACGGCGACGATGTGCGGGTCGCCGGCGTGAAGGTCGGCAACGTCGAGGACGTCTCGATCGTCGACCGGACCCACGCGCTGGTGACGTTCAAGGTCGATGCCGACCGGCAGGTCACCGAGAGCACGTTCGCGCAGATCCGCTACCGCAACCTCGTCGGCCAGCGCTACATCGCCCTCACCCAGGGCGTGGGCGGGCCCTCGATCCTGCACGAGGGCGCCACCATCCCGTTGAAGAAGACCTCGCCCGCGCTCGACCTCACCGTGCTGTTCAACGGGTTCAAGCCGCTGTTCGAGGCGCTCTCCCCGGCCGACGTCAACAAGCTGGCCTATGAGATCATCACCGTGTTCCAGGGTGAGGGCGGCACGCTCGAGAGCCTGCTCGCACACACCGCGTCGGTGACCTCGACCCTGGCCAGCCGCGACCAGATCATCGGCGACCTGATCGACAACCTCAACCAGGTGATGACGACGCTGGGCAACCGCGACACGCAGCTGTCCGACCTGCTGGTCAAGCTGCGCCAGTTCGTGTCCGGGCTGTCGCAGGACCGCCAGGCCATCCTCGGCTCCCTCGACTCGGTCTCCGCGCTCGCGGTGCAGACCTCCGACCTCGTGACCGGCATCCGCCCGGGCCTGACCAAGGACATCGGCCAGCTCCGCAAGGTCGCCGGCACGCTCGACGCCAACAAGGGCGAGATCGACCGGGCGCTGCAGGTGCTGCCGATCAAGCTGACCAAGATCGGGCGGACGGCGACCTACGGCTCCTGGTTCAACTTCTACCTGTGCAGCTTCAAGGGCCGGGTCAAGCTGCCGGACGGCTCGGCGCTGCCCATCGACTACAACACCGGTGGAGCGAGGTGCAATCTCGGATGAGCGTCCCGTTCCGCGAGAGAAACCCCGTCGTCGTCGGCGCCGTGAGCCTGGCGGTCATCGCCGCCTTCGTGCTCGCCGCCTTCCGCGCCGAGTACCTGCCGCTGATCGGCGGT
>JBQCEF010000054.1:0-9265 GCA_051960495.1 Nocardioides sp.
CCCGGTCGTCTATAGGGGACCGACCCCCGGGCCCCCGGGGGCCTTCCGCGCTTGTGGGGGGGGGGGGGGGCGCGGTGTTTGTGGATGGTAACCGGTGGGTGGCGGCTCCCCCTCCACAGGAGCGGACCCGTGAGGGGGGGCCGGGTCCGCGGCTTTCGGGGTCAGCCGCAGGCGAGCGGCACCGGAGGGACGTTCTCGACCCGGGCCTCGGCGCGCTGGGTGACGTGGCCGCCGTCGGGCAGCGGCAGGAACGGGAGGTTCATGTCGAGGGTGTCGAAGCTGACCGCGACCTCCACCAGGCCGCCCTCCACCGGCTCGGCGACAACGGCGCCGGCCGGGTCGTGGTACGTCGCGGTCGCCGACGGAGTGCCCCCGCCCACCGCCGGCCCGGCCGCCATGTCCACGGCTCGCGCAAGCGTGCAGTCCTCCTGGGTGCCCACGATCAGCGAGCGGGCGGCCTCACGAGCGGTCGCCGCGGACGTCTGCAAGGCCCAGAACAGGTAGCCGTACTGGATGATCCCGAAGATCAGCAGGAAGATCACGGGCGCGACCAGCCCGAACTCCAGTGACGCGGAGCCCGTCTCGGAACGCCTGATGCTGAGCGCCATCACTTCACCAGCTTCACGATCTTGGGGCCGACGCCGAGGTAGTCCGTGGTGGGTCCCGAGAAGCTGCTCGGCACGACCGGCAGCGCCGACGGCTCGATCGTCATGAACCGCAGCGCACGCAGCTCCGTGCCCTGCATCAGGATCCCGTGGTCCCCGGGATCGCTGCTGTCGAGCGGGACGTCGATGTTGAGCAGCGACTGCACCGCCGCGTCCACCGCCGCCAGCACCATGTCGATGTCGTCGACCCCGGTGTTGACCTGCTTGGTCACGAACACCGGCCGGAACGTGAGGATCGGGTAGGCGCCGGCGTCGTTCGCGTTGGCGTTCGGGGCCAGCGCGGTGGACAGGACCGGGACCCAGAAGAAGCGCGCCGAGCCATAGATGTCGGCGTCCAGGGCGTTCTTCGGCGTCGCCACCGGGACGCCGTCGTCGATGTAGGTGGAGAGGTTGAAGAACATCGCCGCCGTGAGCAGGCTGTCCTGCTTGACGAAGTCCTCGAACCGGTCGTCGTTGAAGCTGCGGCCGGGGAACTGCGGCATCGAGAACGACCGGGCGCAGGGCCGGCGAGCCGTGCACACCAGGCGCCCCGCCACCGTCTTGGTCGTGCCGTCGGGCAGGGTGATGTTCTCCTCGGCGCCGAGGATCCCGTCGGTGAACTCGGTGTAGGTCGTCGACCCCTGGGCCAGCACCATGCAGTTCGGCGTCTGGTCCGTCGACAGGTTGCCGGCGGTGTCCTTGACGTCGGGGGCGGTGTCGCTGCACTGGAAGATCCCGCTCGGGCCGCCCAGCACACCCAGCAGTCCGCTGACGGTGTCGTCCGGCGGGTTGAGGGTCGCCAGGCTCGGGTGCTTGTCCACCCCGTGGTCGAGTCCCTCCTGCAGGTTGAGCCGGAGGTTGCCCGGCGTACCGTCCTGGAGGTTGCGCGGGCTCTTGAGGATCCGGCCGCACCCCAGGGAGTCGGCGAGGGGCTGGTTCAGGGTGGTCGTCAGCACCACGTCGTTCTTCGACCAGACCCAGCTGCCGCCCGACTCGGTGGCGACCTTGACGTGCCAGTTGCCGGCGTTGTTCAGGACCTTGCTCGGCATCAGGCCGGTGACCGACGAGGTGAGGCCGCTGAGCCCGAGGGTGAGTCCGCTCTCGACGTCGACGGTCTTGTACTTGTTGGAGTCCGGGTCGTCGAGGTCGCCGAGGGCGAAGGACACCTTGACGTGCGACAGCAGGTTCCAACCGGAGCCGGTCAGCGTGAACGTGGTGGGGAGCAACGTGCCCTGCGTGACCTGCGTGGGCGTGATGGACCCGACCTCGAGCGAGGTGCTCGTGGCCATGTTCGACTTCCACTTCGTCTGGGAGTTGTCCTTGGTCAACGGCCCGGGCGCGAAGTAGTTGAGCGGAAGCACGTCGGAGATGGTGCTGCCCAACGTGGTCGGCAGCGTGTCGGCCACGGTCAGCAGGCAGTTGAGGGACAGCCCGAACGGCTCGATGTTGCCCGGCGACAGCGCCCGGGCCGAGGCCGTCTTCTGCTGCGTGGTGCCCTCCGGGCCGGCGAGCCGGCCGAAGGAGAAGTCCACGCGCGCGGGCGGCGTCGTCACCGTCACCTGGTTGGTGTCGGGGAAGGTGACCAGGCCCGTGTCGAGGAGCTGCTGGGCGAAGGCGTCCACTGCGGCGGACGGCGCGGTGCTCGACCCCGGACAGGCCGGGATGCTGCTCAGGTCGTCCTGGCCCTGGACCCGGTGGCAGGCGATGTACCACGCGGCGTCGCGAGCCACGCCGAAGCGCGTGTCGTCGTCGCGCACCGGCAGGTGCTCCGCGGCGAACAGCGCTGCCTTGTCGGCCTGGACCTGCAGCTGCCCGCGCCGTGCCCAGGTGCCCCCGTTGTCGACGACGAACGCGGCGACCACGAGCAGCACCACCGAGACCAGGCCGGAGATGCGCGCGATCGCGCCCGACTCGTTGCGTGCCCTGCTCATGAGCACACGCTGCTGTCGACGGTGACGTTCTCGAGCCGCATCGCCGTCTCGGTGACGACGTCTCCGTGGTTCGGCAACCACGAGGCGAGCGTGTCGGTGACCGACGTACGCACGCCGATGTTCACCACGACGGAGGCGTCCGGCAGCACCTCGACGACGTCGACCGTGACGTCGTCGAGCCCCAGCTCCGGGGCGTAGCTCTCCCCCACGGGGCTCGAGAAGTCGACCACCGCCTGCTTCACGAGGCTGACCACCTCGGCACAGCTGAGGCCGTAACCGACCACCGCGCTCTGCGGCAGGTGCGCCGCATAGGGCTCCACCCGTTGGGCGTGCCAGAACCAGTTCCCGTAGACCAGCACCCCGAGCATCAAAGGCATCAGGATCGTGCTGACCAGACCGGCCTCGACGGCCGCGGCGCCGTGCTCGGTGCGCGCAGGACTGCAACAGGGGCTCAAAGTCGTTCCCTCCCAAGACCGACTTCGCAGGGACCTGACAGGCCCTCCCATGGCCTGCCCGGACGCGCGGGGCGGTCCCCCTGGGCCACACCGCACTACCCGGCCACGTCCGGTCCCGAGCTGCCAGACGTCGCGCTCCCCCGACGGGCACCTGCTGTATCCCCGGGTCGACCCCGGTGCGAAACCGACAGAACGGTAAAGACTGCCAGCCGTCTAGGCCAGCCCCGCGGTCCCCGTCAGGACTTCGGCAACTCGATCTCGGAGGGGCTGAGCTCCTCGACGTTGACGTCCTTGAACGTCAGCACCTTGACGTTCTTGGCGAACCGCGCCGGCCGGTACATGTCCCACACCCAGGCATCGGTCATCGAGACCTCGAAGAACACGTCGCCCGCCTCGGTGCGGGCCTTCACGTCGACCTGGTTGCACAGGTAGAAGCGCCGGTCGGTCTCCACGACGTACTTGAAGATGCCCACCACGTCGCGGTACTCGCGGTAGAGGTGGAGCTCCATCTCGGTCTCGTACTTCTCGAGATCCTCGGCGCTCATCGGGCGTTCTCCATCGGTCGGAGGGATCGGTCGTCGGGCTCGTCGGTGTCATTGTCACCCACGTCCACGGACACCACGGTCACGGACCCGCCCTCGACCCGGCGCACGTTGACGAACCGGCGGCGGTGCACCGCACACGGACCGTGCTGCTCGAGCGCGGCTGTGTGGGCGGAGGTGATGTAGCCCTTGTGCGTGGCGAAGTCGTAGGCCGGGTACTCCTCGTGCAGGTCCGCCATGAGCCTGTCCCGGGTGACCTTGGCGATGACCGACGCCGCGGCGATGCACGCCGCGACCCGGTCGCCCTTCCAGACCGCGAGCCCCGGGGACCCGAGCCCGTCGACCGGGAAGCCGTCGGTGAGGACGTAGGAGGGACGTACGTCGAGCAGTGCGATCGCGCGTCGCAGCGCCTCCAAGTTGGCGACGTGCATCCCGAGCCGGTCGCACTCCTCGGACCCGATGACCACGACCGACCACGCCGTGGCGCGCCTGGTGACCTCGGCGTAGCAGCGTTCGCGCGCCTTGGCCGTCAGCAGCTTGGAGTCGGCGAGCCCCGGGACCTGGCCACGCCGCCCGTCCGGCAGGATCGCCGCGGCGGCCACCAGCGGACCCGCGCACGCCCCGCGACCGGCCTCGTCGACGCCGGCGACCGGGTCCAGCCCGGCCCGGCGCAGCGCGCGTTCGTAGCCGTACAGTCCGGCGTCGCGGCGGACGGTGAGTCCTCGGGGCAGCGCAGTCATGACACGTCCATGGTGACCGGGCGACGGAGGCGGCTCAACCGACGCCCGCGAAGGTCGCGGGCCGTTCGAGCATGGTGGCGTGGCGCAGCGGCCAGACCACGGCGAAGACCTTGCCGACGACGTCGTCCACGGGCACCTGTCCGCCGCCCGGGTCGCCGAGGTGCACGCGGGAGTCGGCCGAGTTCGACCGGTTGTCCCCCTGCACCCACAGGTAGCCCGGGGCGACCTTGTCGTCGAAGTCGATCAGCGAGGGCTTCTCGCCCTGGGCGAGGTAGGCCTGCTCGTTGAGCGGCACCCCGTTGACCCGGATGCGGCCCTGCTTGTCACAGCACTTCACCTCGTCGCCGCCGACGCCGATCACCCGCTTCACCAGGTGCCCGCCGGTCGGGTAGAGCCCGAACAGCTCCAGCGCGCGGATGACCGGGTTGGGGTGCACCGGCGCGCCCTCGCCGCCGTCGAGCCAGCCGCCGGGGTCGGAGAACACCACGATGTCCCCGCGCTGGGGCGTGCCGTCGCCCCAGTAGGAGACCTTCTGCACCAGGATCCGGTCGTTGAGCACCAGCGTGTCGTTCATCGACCCCGAGGGGATGTAGAAGGCCTGCATGAACAGCGCCTTGATGACGATCGCCAGCACCAGCGCCAGGGCGAGCAGCAGGATCGTCTCCTGCCAGATCGGCAGGTGCTTCTTGTGCCCGGACCCGGACGACGAGGACCGCGGCCCGGTCGAGAGGTCGTCGGAGGTGTCCGACGCTTCGACGGGACCGCGGTCCTCGTTGCCTGCGGGGTGCGTCACGCGGCGAGCCTAGCGGCCGCGGGTCAGCGAGCCGGGGTGGCCTCGCGGCGCTCCTTGATCTTGGCGGCCTTGCCGCGCAGGTTGCGCAGGTAGTAGAGCTTGGCGCGGCGGACGTCACCGCGGGTCACGACCTCGATCTTGTCGAAGATCGGGCTGTGCAGCGGGAAGGTGCGCTCCACGCCGACGCCGAAGGAGACCTTGCGGACGGTGAAGGTGCGGCCGACGCCCGAGCCTTGGACGCGGATGCAGACGCCCTGGAAGACCTGCACACGGGAGCGGTTGCCCTCGACCACCTTGACGTGGACCTTGAGGGTGTCGCCGGCGCGGAACTCCGGGATGTCGTCGCGCTTGACGGACGCGGCGAGCGTGTCGATGACGTTGGTCATGGGTGTCTCCTCGTGGGCGCCACAGGTCTTCCACGGCATAGGTCGTGAGTCAGGACGATCCGCTCGAGAGCGTCGTACGGAGCGCCCCCTGTGGCAGGTGGCCCGCCGGCCCAACTCCACGCGGGAGAAGCAGCCGTGACGCGACGGATTCGGGGCCCAAGTCTGCCACAGGGGTCAGTCGTCGGCGAAATCGGCGAGGACCGCCCTGTCCCGCTGGTCCAGCGCCTCCTGCGGGAGCCGGGCGAGCAGGTCGGGCCGCCGGGTCGCCGTACGCCGGAGCGCCTCGTCGCGGCGCCAGCGTGCGATCTGCCCGTGGTGGCCCGAGAGCAGTACGTCGGGGACGTCGAGCCCGCGCCACGTCGGCGGCTTGGTGTAGACGGGGTACTCGAGCAGGCCCGCCTCGCCGTGGGACTCCTCGGACAGCGACTCGGGGTTGCCCATGAACCCCGGCAGCAGGCGTACGACGGCCTCGCTGACCACCAGGGCCGCGACCTCTCCCCCGTTGAGCACGTAGTCGCCGATCGAGACCTCCCGCACCTCCCACCCCGTGCGGGCGTGGTCGACGACGCGCTGGTCGATGCCCTCGTAGCGGCCGCACGCGAACAGCAGCCGGGGCCGGGCCGCGAGCTGCGCCGCCATCGCCTGCGTGAACGGCTCGCCGGCCGGCGTCGGGACCAGCACCACCGGGGCGTCGCCGTCGGCGGTGACCGCGTCGAGCGCCTCGCCCCAGGGTTCGGGCTTCATCACCATGCCGGCGCCGCCCCCGTAGGGCGTGTCGTCGACGGTGCGGTGCCGGTCGTGGGTCCACGCGCGCAGGTCGTGGACGTGCACCTCGAGGAGTCCGGCCGCCTGGGCCTTGCCCGGCAGCGAGAGGGACAGCGGCGCGAGGTAGTCGGGGAAGATCGTGACGACGTCGATGCGCACGGCTCAGCCCTGCTCGTCGTCGAGGGGCGTGAGGAGGCCGGGACGGTCGACGACGACCAGCCGGCCGCCGGCCACGTCGACCTCGGGGACCAGCGCGGAGACGAACGGCACCAGCACCTCCCGGCCGTCGGGGGTGGCGATCACGAGCAGGTCCTGGGCGGCTCCGTGCACGACGGACTCGACCGTGCCGACCTCGGCCCCGTCGGTCGTGACGACTCGCAGTCCCACGATCTGGTGGTCGTAGAACTCCTCCGGGTCGTCGGGCACCTCGTCGTCGCGGACCTCGGCCACGAGGACCAGCCCGCGCGCGGTCTCCGCGGCGGTGCGGTCCGCGATCTCGTCGAACCGGACCAGCAGCCGTCCCTGGTGCCAGCGGGTGCTGCCGACGGTGAGCCGGGCCGGGCGTCCCGGGCCGTGCGGTGCTGCGCCGCCGGGCGTCTCGGTCGCCAGCACCGTGCCGACGGCGAAGCGGCGTTCCGGCTCGTCGGTGCGGGGCTCGACGGACACCTCGCCACGGATGCCGTGGGCCTTGCCGACCCGGCCCACGACGACCTGCCGCGTCCCAGAGCTGCTCATGCTCCCCATCCTCCCGTTGAACCGCGCCTCGTTCGCCGGTGAGGCGCGCCAGATTCTTGCGAGAACATCGATGGGGAGGACCTCCCGGTCCTCCCCATCGATGCTGTGTCCGAAAGAAGCGCGCCTCGATGCGAAATGATGCGCGCTTCGACGGGTGGCTCAGCGGCGGCGGTCCACGTCGACGAAGTCGACGCGGGCTCCCCCACGACCCGCCAGCGCACCGATGACGGTGCGCAGGGCGGTGGCGGTGCGGCCGTTGCGGCCGATCACCTTGCCCAGGTCGTCGGGGTGCACCCGCACCTCGAGGACGGAGCCACGGCGCAGCTCCTTGTCACGCACGTGCACGTCGTCCGGGTGACGGACGATGCCACGCACCAGGTGCTCGAGCGCCTCGGCGAGCATCGGCTCAGGCCTCGGCGGGCTTGTCGCCCTCGGCGGCGTCCGCCTCGGCCGGCTGGGACTCGCCCTCGGCGTCGGCCGAAGCGGCCGCGGCCTCGGGGCTCTCGCCCGCCGGGACCTCGGCGGGGGTCTCCTCGGCGGGAGCCTCCTCGGCCTTCGGCTCGGCCTTCTTCGACGACTTCTTGGTCACCGCGTCGGCCTTGGGCTCCTGGTTGGAGTCCTTGAGCGCCTCGTTGAAGATCTCGGCCTTGTCCCGCTTGGGCTCGGCGACCTTCAGCGTGCCCTCGGCGCCCGGGAGGCCCTTGAACTTCTGCCAGTCCCCGGTGACCTTGAGCAGGGCCTCGACGGCCTCGGACGGCTGCGCACCGACGCCCAGCCAGTACTGCGCCCGGTCGGAGGTGACGTCGATCAGCGACGGCTCCTCCTTGGGGTGGTACTTGCCGATCTCCTCGATCACGCGACCGTCCCGCTTCTTGCGGGAGTCGACGACGACGACGCGGTAGTACGGCGCACGGATCTTGCCCATGCGCTTGAGACGGATCTTGACGGCCACGAGTGTGGTGTCTCCTTGACGAATTGTGAGTGGGTGAGCGCCTCCGGGCCAGGTGGGGCCAGGCCGTCAAAGCGCTGCGCGGCGTCTGCACGGCCGGATGAGAGGGGCCGGCGCGCAGGACTCAGCCAGACATTCTGCCATGCGCCACCGGGCAAGCTCCAATCGCGCCCGCGCCCGTGCAACCTCGCCGCCCGCTCGCGCGTCGTACAGTCGACGAACGAGCCGCGAGGAACTCACCCTATGACCGACCTGTCCACCGCCCCGGACGTGACTGCCGTGCCCGCGCGGGTCACCGCCGCGCCCCGACTCTCCCAGCGCCACCCGTCGCTCTACCCGCTCGCCTTGCGCGCTCACCGCGCCCGGCGGCGCCTGGCCTGGATCCGCTCGGACGCCACCTGGAGCACCGGACGATCCGGCGACCTGCTCCCGGCCCGCGTGAAGCGGCACCGGTCACTGCTTCTGCGCACGCTCGGGGACAGCGACATGCGGCTCCAGCACAACAAGGTGACCAACCTCCGGCTGGCGACCGCTCGCGTCGACGGGCTGCTGATCCGCCCCGGGAAGACGTTCTCGTTCAACAAGGTCGTGGGCAACTGCACCCGCCGCAAGGGATACGTCGCGGGGATGCGGCTCTCGAACGGTCGGGCCCGGGAGGGGGTCGGCGGCGGGATCTGCCAGCTCGCCAACCTGCTGCACTGGATGTTCCTGCACTCCGCCCTGACCGTCGTGGAGCGCTCCGAGCACAGCTTCGACCCGTTTCCCGACAACGGCCGGGTGCTGCCCTGGGGCGTCGGCTGCTCAATCGTCTACAACTACGTCGACCTCGTCGTCCGCAACGACACCGACGTCACCTTCCAGGTGCTCGTCGGGGTCGGTGAGCGCTATCTCGAGGGGGACCTGCGGGCCGACCGCGCGCCGGAGCGCAGCTACCGGGTTCACCCCCGCGACGAGCAGTTCCTGCGGTACGACGGGGAGCACTTCCGCTGCAACGAGATCTGGCGCACGGTCATCGACACCCGCACCGGCAACCGGATCCGCGACGAGCTGGTCAAGCGCAACTGCGCGAAGGTGATGTACCTGCCGGTCGGCGTGCCGGTCATCGACGTCGGGCCGGGCACGGGGGCCTAGCCGACGACCTTGCCACGCAGCACGATCCGGCGGGGATCCTTGAGCACCCCGAGGTCGCTGAGCGGGTCCCGGTCGAACACCACGAAGTCGGCCGGTGTGCCCTCGGCGAGCTCGCCGTCCAGCCCCAGCCAGGCCCGCGCCCGCCACGACGCCGCCCCCAGCGCGTCGCGGGCGGAGAGCCCGTAGTCGGCCAG
>JBQCEF010000055.1:0-13558 GCA_051960495.1 Nocardioides sp.
AGATTGCTCACGTGTTACTCACCCGTTCGCCGCTCGTGTACTCCCGAAGGAGCCTTACCGCTCGACTTGCATGTGTTAAGCACGCCGCCAGCGTTCGTCCTGAGCCAGGATCAAACTCTCCGTTGAATTCTTGTGATGCCCATCGGTCACCCGACGAGTTCATCGACTTCTTGGAGTATCCCGGCAAGAGTCGCCCTGCACGAAGCAGAGCTACTGTTACCTAAAGGAATCATCGACAGATACCGGGCGAACCAGGCCGAAGCCCTCGCCTCCCGCAACCTGCCGACTGGCGTTACAAATTAATTCGTCGACTTTTAGCACACTGTTGAGTTCTCAAGGATCAAGCGCGCACCACAGCGAAAACCTCTCGGCCTCACCGCGGGGCAACCTGGCCAAACTTACCGGCCCGACCAGAGCCCGTCAAATCCGAGCCCCGCCCAACCAGCCCCCACCCACACCACCACAACCGAACCGATCCCAGCACGCCAAAGCGCACTCAAGACCACCTCGATCGAGGCAACACAGAAGGGGTTCCGCACAGTGGCCGGCCACCCGGCCTCACGACCTTGTGTCCCGCCGCACCCGGCGACACACACAACATTAGACGCCCCCCACACCCCCACGCAAATCCGGGGCCGGCCGTCGGTCGACGGCCGCGCGTTTGCGCAGGTCAGCCGCCGTTTCGACGCGTCACCAGGTCTCGTGGCACCTGCGACGCGCGCGGCACCCCGGCCAGCCGCAGGTCGTCGACCAGGTCCTCGGTGAGCCCGGTGAGAAGGCGCCGGACGCCGTCGGCTCCCTCGAGGGCGAGCGCGTAGAGCACGGGTCGGCCCACGAACACCGCCCGGGCGCCGAGCGCGAGGGCCGCCATCACGTGGCGGCCACAGCGCACTCCCCCGTCGACGTAGACCTCCGCCTCGCTGCCGACGTCGTCGACGACACCTGCGAGGCAGTCCGCGGTCGCTGCCGCGTAGTCGAGCTGGCGACCACCGTGGTTGGACACCCACACGGCGGAGGCGCCGGCGTCCACGCAACGACGGGCGTCCCCCGGCCGGAGCACCCCCTTGACGACCACCGGCAGGCCCGTGGCGGCAGCCAGCCAGTCCACGTCGTGCGGACCGAGGTCCGTGGCCTTGCCGTGGCCCGGGCCGTCGCCGTGGTCGTCCGGGAAGTTCACGCGGAGCCAGGCGGGGTCGGCGACGTCCCAGACCGGGGGGCCGTCGTCGTACTTGGTGCCGACCACGGGGGTGTCCACGGTGAGGACCACGCCGCGCGCACCGGCCTCGACGGCGCGAGCCAGAACGGCGGCGCAGCTCGGGCGGTCGGCGGTGAGGTACATCTGCAGCCACCAGTCGACGCCGGTCGCCGCGATGTCGGCGAACGTCGAGCCGGCGTTGCTCGAGACGACCATGACCGCTCCGCACGCGGCCGCGGCACGCGCCGTGGCGAGCTCGCCGTCAGGATGCGCCGCACGCTGGAGCGTCGACGGCGCGATGGCGACCGGCGTGCGTACGTCGCTGCCGAGCAGCGTGGTGCAGACGTCGACCTCGGTGACGTCGCGGAGCACACGCGGCAGGAAGCGGAAGGCGTCCCACGCTTGTTCGGCCTCGCCGGCGGTCACGCCGTCACGTGCGCCTTGACGGAAGTAGCGGTGGACCGGCTCGGAGAGCACCCTGCGAGCACGTTGCTCCAGGTCGTCGGCGAACCGGCCCGTGGTCACCTAGCGGACCTCGACCCCGGCGAGCTTCTTCTTGCCCCGGCGCAGCACCAGCCAGCTACCGGCCAGCAGGTGCTCCTCGCCGGGCCGCCACTCGGCGTCCTCGACGCGCTCGTTGTTCACGTAGGCACCGCCCTCGGACACCGTCCTGCGCGCCTCACCCTTGCTCTTGCACAGGCCCGACTCGACGAGCAGGTCGACCACGGTCGGCAGCCCACCCTCGCCGCGGGTCACCTGGGCCGAACCCGCCTCGCTGAGCGCGGCGGCCAGGGTCGCGGGGTCGAGCGCTGCGAGGTCACCGCCGGCGAACAACGCGGCGGCCGCCGCCTTCGCGCGCTCGGTCTCCTCGGCGCCGTGCACGAGCGTGGTCACCTCGTCGGCGAGCCGTTTCTGGCCTTCGCGCAGGAACGGCTTCTCCGCGGTCTGCTGCTCCAGTGCCTCGATCTCCTCGCGCGGGAGGAAGGTGAAGATCCGCAACAGCTCGCCGACCTTCTCGTCCTCGACGTTGAGCCAGAACTGGTGGAAGGCGTACGGCGACATCATCTGCGGGTCGAGCCAGAGCGCACCGCCCTCGGTCTTGCCGTACTTCGTGCCGTCGCTCTTGGTCACCAACGGCGTGGAGAACGCGTGCGCCCGGCCACCATCGGCGCGGCGGATCAGCTCGACGCCGGCGGTGATGTTGCCCCACTGGTCGCTGCCGCCGAACTGCAGCGAGACGCCGTAGTCGCGGTGGAGGTTGAGGAAGTCCATCGACTGGAGCAGGACGTAGCTGAACTCGGTGTAGCTGATCCCGGCCTCGAGGCGGCGGGCGACGACGTCCCGGGCCAGCATCCGGTTGACCGGGAAGTGCTTGCCGATGTCACGCAGGAAGTCGATGACCGAGACGCTCGCGGTCCAGTCGTAGTTGTTGACCATGGTCGCCGCGTTGTCGCCCTCGAACGAAAGGAACGGCTCGATCTGGGTGCGCACGCGCTCGACCCAGTCCTTGACCACGTCGAGGGTGTTGAGCGTCCGCTCCCCCGACTCCTTCGGATCGCCGATCATGCCGGTCGCCCCACCGACCAGGGCGTAGGGGATGTGCCCGGCCAGCTGGAGCCGGCGCGCGGTGAGGATCTGCACCAGGTTGCCCATGTGCAGGCTCGGTGCGGTGGGGTCGAAGCCCACGTAGAACCGGACCGGGCCCTCCGCGAACGCCTCGCGCAGGGCGTCGAGGTCCGTCGAGTTGGCGATGAGTCCGCGCCACTCGAGGTCGTCGAGGAGGTTCGGGTCGGTGCTCACTGGTGCGCCTTTCGTGGTGGTGCGTGCAGGACCAGCCTGCCTTACGCGGGCGGTGGGGGCGCAAGCGGATTCGGGTCAGCCGCAGATGGCTCCGTGGGCGGCGGACTGCACGACCTTGGCGTACTTGCCGAGGACGCCCTTGGTGTACTTCGGCGCGTTGGGGGTCCAGCCGTCGCGCCGGGCGGCGAGCTCGGACTCGTCGATGTCGACGTCGAGCAGCCGGTTGGCCACGTCGAGCCGGACCGGGTCGCCGTCGCGGACGAACGCGATGGGGCCGCCGTCGACGGCCTCGGGAGCGACGTGACCGACGCACAGGCCCGTCGTACCGCCGGAGAACCGGCCGTCGGTCAGCAGCAGCACGTCCTTGCCGAGGCCGGCGCCCTTGATCGCCCCGGTGATCGCGAGCATCTCGCGCATCCCCGGACCGCCCTTGGGCCCCTCGTAGCGGATCACCACGACGTCCTTGGCCTTGATCTCGCCGGCCTCGAGGGCGTCCATCGCCGCACGCTCCCCGTCGAAGACCCGCGCGGTGCCCTCGAAGACCTCGTCGTCGAAGCCCGCGGTCATCACCACCGCGCCCTCGGGGGCCAGCGAGCCCTTGAGGATCGTGAGCCCGCCGGTCTTGTGGATCGGCTTCGAGAGCTCGCGGATGATCTGGCCGTCCACGTCCGGCGGCGCGATCGCCTCGAGGTTCTCCGCCATCGTCTTGCCGGTGACGGTCAGGCAGTCCCCGTGCATCAGGCCCGCGTCGAGCAGCGCCTTCATCACCACCGGGATGCCGCCGATCTTGTCCACGTCGTTCATCACGAAGCGGCCGAACGGCTTGAGGTCGCCGAGGTGCGGGACACGCTCGCCGACCCGGTTGAAGTCGTCGAGGGTCAGGTCGACCTCGGCCTCCCGCGCGATCGCCAGCAGGTGCAGCACCGCGTTGGTCGAGCCGCCCAGCGCCATCACGACGGCGATGGCGTTCTCGAACGCCTCCTTGGTCATGATCTGGCGCGCCGTGATGCCCTGGCGCAGCATCGCGACGACGGCCTCGCCGGACCGGTGCGCGAAGCCGTCACGCCGGCGGTCCACAGCCGGCGGGGCGGCCGAACCGGGCAGCGACATGCCGAGTGCCTCACCGACCGAGGCCATCGTGTTCGCGGTGTACATCCCGCCGCAGGCACCCTCCCCCGGACAGATGGCCCGCTCGATCCGGTCGACCTCGTCACGCGAGATCTTGCCCGCCAGACACGCGCCGACCGCCTCGAACGCGTCGATGATCGTCACGTCGTGGCCGTCGACCGAGCCGGGCATCGTGGAGCCGGCGTAGAGGAACACCGAGGCGAGGTCGAGCCGGGCCGCGGCCATCAGCATCCCGGGCAGCGACTTGTCACACCCCGCGAGCAGCACCGACCCGTCGAGCCGCTCGGCCATCATCACCGTCTCGACGCTGTCCGCGATCACCTCGCGCGAGACCAGCGAGAAGTGCATCCCCTCGTGCCCCATCGAGATGCCGTCGGAGACCGAGATCGTGCCGAACTCCAGCGGGTAGCCGCCGGCCGCGTGCACGCCGTTCTTGACCGCCTTCGCCAGCCGGTCCAGCGAGAGGTTGCAGGGCGTGATCTCGTTCCACGACGAGGCCACGCCGATCTGCGGCTTGGCGAAGTCCTCGTCCTGCATCCCGACCGCCCGGAGCATGCCGCGCGCGGCGGCACGCTCGAGCCCGTCGGTCACATCGCGACTGCGCGGCTTGATGTCCGGTTGGTCCTGGTGCGGGTCGGTCGCCATGCCGCGATGCTACGCCGTACGTCGTGCTGCGATTCGTCTGTGGTCGGCCCGCGAGAAACAGACGAAACAGCGCAGACGAACCGGAGTGTCAGATGGTGGCGGCGCGGACGCAGAGCACGTCGGGCAGGTGCTCGGCGACGACCTGCCACGACTCGCCCTCGTCGTTGCTGGCGAACACGGTGCCGTCGCGGGCCCCGATGTAGACGCCGGCCGGCTCGCCGTCGTCGACGCACATCGCGTCACGCATCACCGCCGTGTAGAAGCCGTCGGGGAGGCCGTTGCCGAGCGCCTCCCACGTCGACCCGGCGTCCTTGGAGCGGTAGACCCGGGCGCGGCCGTCCTTGGGGAACCGCTCGCCGGCACCCACGAGCGGGAACAGGTAGACCGTGTCGCCCCGGTGCGGGTGCGCGACGACCGGGAACCCGAAGTCGGTGGGCAGCCCGTCGGCGATCGAGGACCAGCTGGTGCCGGCGTCGTCGCTGCGGTAGACGCCGCCGTGGTTCTGGGCGTAGAGCCGGTCGGGGTTCTCGGGATCGCGCACCGCCTTGTGCACGCACTGGCCCCAGGCCGGGTACTGGATCTCCTCGGGGTTGAACTCGACCTTGATCCCCTGGCTCGCCGGCTCCCAGGTCGTGCCGCCGTCAACGGTGCGGTAGACGCCGCCGGTCGACATCGCGACGTGCATCCGCTGCGGGTCGGTCGGGTGCGGCAGCAGCGTGTGGATGGCCTGGCCGCCGCCGCCGGGGGCCCACTGCGGACGGTGCGGGTGGTCCCACAGCCCGCGCACGAGCTCGAAGGAGTGGCCGCCGTCGGTGGACTTCCACAGCGCGGAGGGCTCGGTGCCCGCCCACACCACGCCCGGGTCGGCCGGCGACGGGGCGAGCGACCACACCGCCTCGAGGCTGGTGCCGGTGTCCTCCGGGAAGGTGATCGCCGGGTCGGCGCCGCGCTGCCAGGTCGCCCCGAGGTCGTCGGAGGACAGCACCTGGGTGCCCCAGTGCCAGCTGCGGCTGCCCATCAGCAGCCTGGGCCGGTCGCCGCGGGTGTCGAGCGCCACCGAGTGGACCTCGTTGACCGGCTCGTCGGGACCGTCCACCGTCCAGGTCTTCCGGTCCGAGCTCCTCGCGAGCCAGAGGCCCTTGCGCGTCCCGATCATCAGCATGGTCTCGGCCATGGGGCCCCCTCCGGTGTCCGCGGTCCGGGCAGACCGCTGATTATTCCAGTTAGGAACAGTACTCTCGGAGCAGGATGAGTCAAGACCTGCCGATCACCTCTTACGCGCTGCTCGGCCTGCTCACGTTCGGCGACGACCTGACGGGCTACGAGCTCAAGCAGCGCGCCGACCGGACCCTGCGCTTCTACTGGGTCTCGCCGGCGATGAGCCAGGTCTACACCGAGCTCGACCGGCTCGCCGAGCACGGCCTGGTGAAGGCTCGTGACGCCGGCCCGAACAGCCGGTCCTCGAAGTACCGGATCACCGCGAAGGGGCGGCGCGAGCTCACTCGCTGGCTCGAGCAGTCGCCGGTCGGCTTCCCGGTGCTCAAGAACCCCGTCGCGCTGCGCATGATCATCGGTCACCTGGTCGACCCCGGCACCACGACCGCGATGCTCCGCGAGCACCTCGCCGCGCTCGCGGAGCACCGCGCCGGCCTGCAGCAGGTCCGCGACTCGCTGCGGGGCCGGGACGATCCGGGCGAACCGTTCCGGTATCCCTCGCTGGTCGCGGACTGGGGCTTGGAGTACCTCGACGGCGAGCGTGCGGTGATCGAGAAGCTGTTGCTCAGGCTCGAGGAAGAGGGCTGAGGCCCGTCCCGGTCAGTCCCCAGTCGACCCCCAGCACACCTCCAGTGGCGCGGGAGAGCGTGAGCCACACGCAATCTCGACGTCCCCAGGAGGGAACACCCATGACCGTCCCCAGCTTCACCACCGCGTCCACCGGCTCCGCGGAGATCCTGCGCGCGCTCGGCAGCGGCAGTGTCCAGCTCCCCGGTGACCCCGGGTACGACGCGGCCCGCGGCCCGTGGAACGTCGCCGTCGACCAGCGACCCGCCGCCGTCGCGGAGCCGCGAGACGCCGACGAGACCGCTGCCGTCGTCCGCGCGGCCGTCGCGGCGGGCCTGCGGGTCGCGCCGCAGAGCACCGGGCACAACGCAGGTCCGCTCGCCGCACAGGGCCTCGACGACGTCGTCGTCGTCCGCACCGGACGGATGAACGAGGTCAGCATCGACCCGCAGCGCGGCGTGGCGCGCGTGGGCGGCGGCACGCTCTGGCTGCCCGCGGTCGAGGCCGCCGCCGAGCACGGGCTCGCGGCGCTGCACGGCTCCTCCCCCGACGTCGGCATCGCCGGCTACTCCCTCGGCGGCGGAATGGGCTGGTACGCCCGCAAGCTGGGGCTGGCAGCCAACAGCCTCACCGCCGTCGAGCTGGTCCTGGCCGACGGCTCGCAGGTCCGCGCCGACGCCTCGCACCACCCCGAGCTGTTCTGGGCGGTGCGCGGCGGTGGTGGCAGCTTCGGCGTCGTCACCGCCCTGGAGTTCTCGCTCTACCCGATCCCGACGGCCTACGCCGGGATGCTGGTGTGGGACGTCCGCGACGTGGAGAAGGTGCTGCGCACCTGGTCCGCGTGGGCACCCGGTGCACCCGACGAGGTCACCACGTCGTTCCGGGTCCTGAACCTGCCGCCGCTGCCCGACATCCCCGAGCCGTTCCGCGGCCGGTCGCTGGCGGTGATCGACGGCGCCGTCCTCGGCACCGACGAGCAGGCACGCGCGATCCTCGGCGACCTGCGTGCGCTGACCCCGGAGGTCGACACGTTCGCTCGCGTGCCGGCCGCCTCGCTGGCGCGGCTGCACATGGACCCGGAGGGACCGACCCCGTCGGTGTCGGACACCACCACGCTCGGCAGCCTCCCCGACGCCGCGGTGGACGCGTTCCTGGCGGCCGCGGGGCCGGGGTCCGGATCGTCGCTGCTCCTCGCCGAGCTCCGGCAGATGGGCGGCGCGCTGGGACGGCCGCACAGCGGAGGCGGTGCGCTGTCGATGGTCGACGCCGCGTTCGTCGGCTTCGGGGCCGCGATCGCCGCGACGCCGGAGATGGGCCCGCAGGGCCACGCCGACGCGGTCCGGTTCACGGCCGCGCTGGCGCCGTGGGCCAATGGGCGCAGCTACCTCAACTTCGCCGAGAACCCGGTGGACCCGCGCACCGGGTACGACGAGGGCGTGTGGCGCCAGCTGGCCGGGATCCGGTCGGCGGTCGACCCGGACGGTGTCTTCGTGGCCAACCACCGGGTGCCCCGGCTGTTCGAGGACGGCCGGTCGACCACCTGAGCGAGCCGCCGAGAGGCACACGAGGCCGGCGGGTGTCCCGCCGGCCTCGTGCTCGTGGATCTCCGATCAGTCGAGGAAGCTGTGCCACATCGACCGGACGCCGGTCGACCTGTCACCGGCGTGCCGCAGCTTCGCCATGTGCCAGTTGCTCTCGATCGTCCGCAGCAGCGAGTAGTGGTTGTAGGCGCGGTGGTCGACGTACCCGCGCTTGCCCTGCGGGGAGACGATGATCGCCGGGATCAGACCGCCGCCGTAGGTGCCTCCGGGCCAGTTCGGGCTGACCCGGGGGTCGCCGGCCGCGACGTAGGGCGAGCTGCAGCAACCGTCGGCCGACTCCCAGTCCCCGTTGGCCTCCTGGTCCTCCTGGTAGTCGTTCTCGTCGGTGACGATCACGATCGCCGAGTCGTGGGTCCAGGCGCGAGAGTGACGGATCATGCGGACGGCCTGCTTCACGAACTTGTCGGCCTTGCGCTTGAGCGCGGCGTCGTTCGCGTCGTCGTCGGTCTCGCCGTAGGGGCAGGGGGTCTCCGGGTGCCCGGCCACCGTGTCGTAGACGCCGCCGTGCATGTCGTTGCACTGGTTGGGGCTGATCCACACGAACTCGGGGCGTGCTTCTTGCCGAGGTCGTGCTCGAGCCGCGAGTAGTCCTTGACGTGCTTCATCCGCTGCGGGTCGTTCTTGATGTCGTCGAAGAGGACGAACGGGTTGTGCTTCTTGGCGTAGAGCTTGATCGGGACGGTCGCGCCCTTGTCGTCGACCTTGGTCGGCCAGTAGCTGGCCTCCTTGTCCGGCGGCAGCGTCTCCATGTAGGCACCCCAGCGAACCCCCTTGTTCTCCAGCTGGTCGACGAGGTTCTTGGCGTCGAGGTTCTGGACGTTCTCGTCCTCGTCGTCCTGGATGCCGAAGTTGTCACCGGCGATCGCGGCGATGTAGTTCGGCATCGACGGGTGGGTGACCCCGTAGTAGTGGTCGGCCACGACGTACTTGTCCGCCAGCTTGTTCATGAACGGCGCGTTCTCGTTGCCGATCACGCTGGACCTGGAGTGGTTCTCCAGCATGATCACGAACACCCGGTCGAGCCGGGGCGAGGCGGCGTCGTGCTGTGCCGCGGTGGTCGTGTGGACGGCCGCGGAGGCGTAGGCCCCCAGGGACGATCCGGCGAGGGCTACCGCCCCGGCCAGAGTTGCGAGCTTGGTCGCCGTACGCATGATGCAGCTCCTCGGGTTGTCCGGTCCCCCTGCGGGACCCCGGCCGAGTCAACACTGTGCGGTTGCGCAGGTAAAGACTTGGAGGCTACAAAGAAGCTGCGTGTCGCCCGGCGTCGCTCGTCAGTACTCGCCGCTCATCACGTTGGTCAACGGCTCGCCCGCTGCGAAGCGGGCGAGCTGGTCACGAACCAGCCGGTGCGCGCGGGGCTCCATGGCCGACGAGGCTCCCCCGACGTGCGGCGAGAGCAGCAGGTTGGGGCACTCCCACAACGGGTGCCCCGGCGGCAACGGCTCCGGGTCGGTCACGTCGAGCGCGGCGCAGATCCGGCCGCTGCGGAGCTCGGCGACCAGCGCCTCGGTGTCGACGACGCCGCCGCGGGCCACGTTGACCAGCAGCGCACCGTCCTTGAGCCTGGCCAGGAAGGACGCGTCGACCATCCCCCGGGTCTGCTCGGTCAGCGGGACGATGAGGACGACGACGTCGGCGGAGGGCAGCAGCCCGGCGAGGGCGTCGTACCCGTGCACGCCGTCGCGCGGGCTCCTGGCCACCCGGACGACCTCGACCTCGAAGCCCGCCAGCCGGCGCTCGAGCGCCTCCCCGATCGCGCCGTACCCGACGATGAGGACCTGGCTGTCGGCGAGCGCCGGCCGGGTGCCGTGGGCCCACACCCCCGCGTCCTGGGCCCGCACGAAGCCGGGCACCCCGCGCAGCGACGCCAGCATCAGCGTCATCGCCAGCTCGGCGGTCGACGCGTCGTGGATGCCGCGCCCGTTGCACAGCAGCACCCCCTCGGGGACGTGGGGGCGGAGGTGCTCGACCCCGGCGGTCATCGTCTGCACGACCTTGAGCGAGGTCATGTGCGGGATCAGGGCGCTGTCGCGCTCGGAGAACCGGTACGGCGGCACGTACAGCTCGACCTCGGACACCGAGTCCGGGACCGGGTCCTGGTCCGAGGGGACCACGACCTCGTAGCGCAGCCCGGCCGGAGCCGGGTCGAGCAGGTCGGGGTCGAAGGGCAGCCACACGAGAGGTTCGGTCACACCCCGACCCTAGGCGGCCTGTTCACGCAGATGTCACACGCCGTTGACGACGCAGAAGCAGTCGCTCCCTAGCGTCGAACGCGAACACCTCGATCGGCAGGAGAAGACGACATGAGGATCCACCACCTGAGGACGGCGGCGAGGCACCTCGCCGGCGTGCACGTGCGTGCCCACCAGGTCGCGCTCCGCAACGCCATGGTCGCCAGCACGGCGCTCACGCAGCGCCGGATCGAGCTGGACGAGGTCGAGGCGTTCCTGGCGCAGCACCGGCGCAGGTACGACGCCAGGCGGGCCGCGGCCGGGTGATGTCGGGCACGAATCCGACTTTTCGCCCGGCGCGCGGGGCACACTCTGCGCATGCCCCGCCCCGCACCAGGCGACGTCCCCGTCGATGACCACCGTGCCTCGGTGCGCTTCTACGACGTCCACAGCGCCGACGGGACCCGGCTGCGGGCGTGGACCAACGACGCCGACGGTCCGACCGTGCTGCTGTGCAACGGGCTGGGGACCAACCCGCACGCCTGGCCGGCGCTGCTGCAGCCCGACTGCGGCGTGCGGGTGATCTCCTGGAACCACCGCGGGGTCGGCGGCTCCGACCGGCCGGCGGACCACCGCCGGGTGGGAGTGGACGCGTTCGTCGAGGACGCCGTCGCGGTGCTCGACGACGCCGAGGTCGACGCCTGCGTGGTGGTCGGCTGGTCGATCGGGGTCAACACCGCCTTCGAGCTCGCCGTGGCGCACCCGCACCGGGTCACCGGCCTGCTGGCGGTCGCGGGCGTTCCCGGGGGCACGTTCTCGTCGATGGGGGCTCCGCTCATGATCCCCCGGCCCGCGCGGCGACCGATCGCCCTCGGCGTCACCAGCCTGCTGGGCAAGGCGGGCCGGGCGATCCACCCGGTGTCCTCCCGGCTGCCGGTCGGGCCCCGCATGGCCCGGCTGCTGACCCACAGCGGGTTCATGCTGCCCGTCCCGGACACCACGGCCGTCCAGCACGCCGTCAAGGAGTTCCTGGCCACCCCGGTCGACTGGTACATGCACCTGGCCCGAGCGGCGGCGAGCCACCCGCGCGTCTCCCTGCGGTCGGTGCGGGTGCCTACCGCGTTCGTGGCCGGACGGTACGACGTACTCGCCTCGGCGCACGACATGCGCACCGCCGCCGAGCGCATCCCCGGCGCCGAGTTCGAGCTGCTCCCCGGCTCTCATTTCGTGCAGCTCGAGCACCCCGAACGGGTCCACGACCAGCTGCTCAGACTGGTCGAGCGCGTCTGACCCGTCCCGCCCGAACCGACTGTGATCGTGGTCCTCACGTATCGGTCGCTACGCCATAGGTACTAGTCCGGACACCGCACGACCAGATCGTAAAAAAGGGGGGTCCGGACTATTACGGCCGCGAACGGCGGCGACGTAGCCTCCTCTCACCGAGGCCAGGACCCCGCTTCGAGAAGCTGGAGCGAGAAGTCAGGTCCGTGCGGACAACCGCACCCCGGGGGGGGGAATTTTGTATGAACGAGCAACATCTAGACGAACTCAGACACGACGCGCGTCAATCAATCGCGACGATCCTGACTCTGGTGGCCGTCACCAAGCACGAGGTCGGTGACCCAGGCCTGGCGCTGCGACGGCTCGACCAGGTCGCCGAGCAGGCCTGCGCGCTGGCCGGGCTTCTCGACGACCAGGCGACGGCCTCGCCGGAGGCAGCGGTCGCCGACGCAGCGGCGATCGGCGAGTCGACGGTCCGCGGGGTCACCGCCGGCTACCGCGGCACGGTCCGGATGGAGGCCGACCAGCACGCCTGGGTCGGCCTCTCACCGGCGTCGGTGCGACGGGTGGTCTCCAACCTGATCTGCAACGCCGTGCGCGCTGCCGGGTCCAACGGCGTGGTGCACGCACGGATCTCGAGCTGCGACGCCACGGTGACCGTGGCCGTCGAGGACGACGGGCCCGGGTTCGGCCGGCTCCCGGTGATCAACGGGATCGGGCTGCGCTCCGTCACGAGGCTGGTACGAAAAGCGGGCGGACGGCTCGACGTGGGCCGCAGCCCGCTCGGCGGGGCGCTCGTCCAGGTGACCCTGCCGGCCGTCCGGCTCGGAGGCGAGGCGTTCCGTGAAGATCTTGCTGTGTGACGACCACGTGCTTCTCGCCGAGGCACTCGAGTCGTTGTTGAAGATCGCCGGTCACGACGTGTTCGTCACCGCGCAGCCGCAGGAGGCGCTCGCCGTCGCCGCCGCGCAGAGCCCGGACGTGTGCGTCCTCGACCTCGGCTTTCCGGACGGTGACGGGCTCGACCTGCTCCGGTCGCTCCGGGAGTCGACACCGGGCGCTGCGATCGTCGTCCTGTCCGGGCAGCGCGAGCCCGACCTGGTCCGCGCGGCCATGGACCTCGGCGCACGGGGATACCTGTGCAAGGACGTGGGCGTCGTCGAGGTGGTGCGCGCCGTCGACCAGGTGCTGGACGGCGAGCTGGTCATCGACCCCCTCGTGGCGCAGTCGCTCACGCAGCGTCGCCGACACCGTTCCGACGACGTGGAGTGGCTGATCAGCTTCCTCACCCAGCGTGAGCGCGAGGTCCTCCGGCGCATCGTGACCGGACAGAGCACCGAGGAGATGGCCCGCGAGATGTCCGTGACGCGCAGCACCGCGCGTACCCACGTGCAGAACGTGCTGCAGAAGCTCGGCGTCCACTCGCGGCTCCAGGCCGTCGCAGCGGTCGCCGGCCGGACGCCCGTGGAACCACCGCCGACGGCGCGGCGGTCCTGACATGACGTCGCATCTGAACGTCGCGGTCGCCGACCGCCAGCTGACCTTCGCCGACTCGGTGGCCAAGCGCCTGCTCGCCCAGGGCGTCGCCGCTGCGAGCGCGCACACCAGCTTGGAGGCGTTGCTGGCCGACCTCGAGGAGCATCCCGCGGACGTCGTGCTGCTGGACTGGTCGCTGTGCACATCGCTGGAGGAGGCGCTGCGGGTGCTGCGCAAGACTCACCCCGACATCCGTGTCGTGGTGGTAGGCGACCAGCGGGAGCCGCACCGGATCGTGGCAGCCATGCAGTCCGGCGCGCTGGGCTGGGCTCCCAAGGACATCTCCTTCGAACAGCTGGTGGCCGGCCTGCACACGGTGAGCCGTGGCGACCGCTGGGTCCCCGAGGGGCTGGTCGCTCTCCTCCTGGAGGCCATGACACGCCCCGGCGACACCGGACCTGCCGACCGCCTGCTGCACC
>JBQCEF010000056.1:0-4321 GCA_051960495.1 Nocardioides sp.
GGGTGAGTCCGCCTCCGCCGAGCGCTGCCGGCCGACGTCGAGCAGCTCCTCGCTGATGCTGACCAGCATCTCAGCGAGCATCGCGTCCTTGGACTCGAAGTGCTTGTAGAGCGCGGGCCCCGAGATCCCGCAGGCGGCGCCCAGCTCGGCGACCGAGACGCCGTGGAAACCGCGCTCGGCGAACAGCGTCGCGGCGGTGTCGAGAATCTGCTCCCGGCGGGCTGACATGGCCCCAGGGTAGCGCATCGGGGTTAATGTTCGCTAACCTTTCCGGCATGGCTGAGGACATGAGAGCGCTCGTCGAGGACCTCCGGGAGCGGCTCGCCGCGGTCCGGCAGGGCGGCAGCGAGTCGGCCCGCCGCAAGCACCTCGACCGCGGCAAGCTGCTCGCCCGCGACCGGGTGGACCGGCTGCTCGACCCCGGCAGCCCGTTCCTCGAGCTGAGCCCGCTCGCGGCGACCGGGATGTACGGCGCGAAGGAGGGCGAGGAGGCCGTCCCGTCGGCCGGCATCGTCACCGGCATCGGCCGGGTGAGTGGCCGCGAGTGCGTCATCGTCGCCAACGACGCGACGGTCAAGGGCGGCACCTACTACCCGATCACGGTCAAGAAGCACCTGCGGGCGCAGGAGGTCGCGCGGGTCAACCACCTGCCGTGCCTCTACCTCGTCGACAGCGGCGGTGCCTTCCTGCCGATGCAGGACGAGGTCTTCCCCGACCGCGAGCACTTCGGGCGGATCTTCTTCAACCAGGCCAACCTGTCCGCCGCCGGCATCCCCCAGATCGCCGCGGTGATGGGGTCGTGCACGGCCGGCGGCGCCTACGTCCCGGCGATGTCCGACGAGACCGTGATCGTCAAGGACCAGGGCACGATCTTCCTCGGCGGCCCGCCGCTGGTGAAGGCCGCGACCGGCGAGGTCGTCACCGCCGAGGAGCTCGGCGGCGGCGACGTGCACGCCCGCAAGTCCGGCGTGGTCGACCACCTCGCCAACGACGATGCGCACGCGCTGGAGATCGTCCGCTCGATCGTCGCCACGTTCGAGCGGAACAAGGCGCGGCTCAACGGCGAACGGGGCGCGGCTCAACATGTGTTGGAGCAGGGCGAGGTCGAGGAGCCCGCGGAGGACCCGGCCGGCCTGTACGACGTGGTGCCCACCGACTCACGCACGCCCTACGACGTACGCGAGGTGATCCGCCGGGTCGTCGACGGCAGCCGGTTCCACGAGTTCAAGGCGCTCTACGGCGAGACCCTGGTCTGCGGGTTCGCGAAGATCTGGGGCTACCCGGTCGGCATCGTGGCCAACAACGGGATCCTGTTCTCCTCCTCGAGCCTCAAGGGCGCGCACTTCATCGAGCTGTGCAACCAGCGCGGCATCCCGCTGGTGTTCCTGCAGAACATCACCGGCTTCATGGTCGGCCGGGAGTACGAGAACGGCGGCATCGCCCGCGACGGCGCCAAGCTCGTGACAGCGGTGGCCTGCTCGGTGGTCCCGAAGTTCACCGTGGTGATCGGCGGCTCGTTCGGCGCCGGCAACTACGGCATGTGCGGGCGCGCCTACGACCCGCGGTTCCTGTGGATGTGGCCCAACGCCCGGATCTCGGTGATGGGCGGCGAGCAGGCCGCGTCGGTGCTGGCCACGGTCCGCCGCGACGGCCTCGAGGCCAAGGGCGAGGAGTGGAGCGCCGACGACGAGGAGGCGTTCAAGGCGCCGATCCGCGAGCAGTACGAGCACCAGGGCTCCCCGTACTACTCCACCGCCCGGCTGTGGGACGACGGCGTCATCGACCCCGTCGACACCCGCCGCGTCCTCGGCATGGGCCTGGCCGCGGCCTCCCACGCCCCGATCCCCGAGCCGTCCTACGGCATCTTCCGGATGTAGTCCGGTGGTTGAGGAGCGAACGAAGTGAGCGTCTCGAAACCCCGGAAGAAGGAGCACACGTGATCTCCACCCTGCTGATCGCCAACCGCGGCGAGATCGCGATGCGGGTGATCCGGGCCGCCCACGAGCTCGGGCTGCGCACGGTCGCGGTCTACTCCGACGCCGATCGCGAGGCCCCGCACGTCCGTGCCGCCGACACCGCGGTCCGGATCGGGCCGACCCCGGCGTCCGAGTCCTACCTGAAGATCGAGGCGATCATCGAGGCCGCGAAGGCCACCGGCGCCGACGCGATCCACCCCGGCTACGGGTTCCTCTCCGAGCGCGCCGCGTTCGCCCGCGCCGTCGTCGAGGCGGGGCTGACCTTCGTCGGACCGTCCGGCGACGTGATGGACCAGATGGGCCGCAAGGACGTCGCCCGTGAGGTCGCGGTCAAGGCCGGCGTGCCCGTCGTACCCCGATTCGTCTGGGACCCCGCGGAGGAAAACACCCCAAAGACCGCAGACGAATCGGTGTTCCCGGTGATGGTGAAGGCCGCGGCCGGCGGCGGTGGCAAGGGCATGCGGATCGTCCGCGAGCCGGCCGAGCTCGAGGCCGCGGTCGCGGCGGCGAAGCGCGAGGCGCTCAGCGCCTTCGGTGACGACACCATCCTGCTCGAGCGGTACGTCGAGCACGGGCGCCACGTCGAGGTGCAGGTGCTCGCCGACCACCACGGCAACGTCGTGCACCTCTTCGAGCGCGACTGCTCGGCCCAGCGGCGCCACCAGAAGGTGATCGAGGAGGCCCCGGCGCCGATGATCTCGGCCGACGTCCGTCGCGTGCTGCACGACTCCGCGGTCGCGCTTTCCCGCGAGGTCGGCTACACCAACGCCGGCACGGTCGAGTTCCTGGTCTCCGGCGAGGAGGTCTTCTTCCTGGAGATGAACACCCGGCTCCAGGTCGAGCACCCCGTCACCGAGTCCGTGGTGAAGGTCCAGGACGAGCCGCTCGACCTGGTCCAGCTCCAGCTGCGCATCGCCGGCGGCGAGCCGCTGCCGTTCACGCAGGACGACGTCACCTGCAGCGGGCACGCCTTCGAGGCACGGGTCTACGCCGAGGATGCCTTCAACGGCTTCCTCCCGCAGGCCGGGGTCGCCGAGTCGGTGCGCTGGTCGCCGCGCGCCCGGATCGACGCGGCGCTCGAGTCCGGCCAGGAGGTGAGCACCTCCTACGACCCGATGCTCGGCAAGGTGATCGTGCACGGCTCGACCCGCGAGGCCGCCCGCCGCGCGCTGGTCACCGCGCTCGACGACACCGCGATCCTGGGGCTGACCACCACCCTGGGCTTCCTGCGTGGTCTGGCCGCGTCCGACGCCTTCCGCGACAACGAGATCGACACCGCCTGGCTCGACCGGCACCCGGACGCGATCCGTCCCGAGGGCACGCAGACCGCCGCGGTGCTCGGTGCCTGGGCGCTGGCCCACGCGCAGGCCCAGGACGGCACCCCGTTCGGCACCGCCGACGGCTGGCGGCTGGCCGGTCCGGCGGCGGCCACACCGGTCGAGCTCGTCGTCGACGGTGAGACGGTGCTGTTCGAGGTGGGCCGGGAGGTGGTTTCGAGACGGGATTCCGTCACGGGCGCCGCGCCCTCCTCAACCACCGGGGGCGCCTCGACCACCGAGTGGCGCGTTCACCCGATCGCGTCCGACGCCGACGTGCTCCGCCTCGAGATCGACGACCGCGTCCACGAGGCCTCGGTGCGCATCGGCCCGCACCGGGTCGACGTGGCGCACCTCGGCCACACGTTCAGCTTCGGCCGCCCCGACCCGTTCGGCCCCGGGGCCGGCATCGAGGGCTCCGACGGCACGATCGCCGCCCCGATGCCCGGGACCGTGCTCGCGGTCGCCGTGGAGACCGGGCGTAGCGTCGAGGAGGGCGAGGTGCTCGGCACGATGGAGGCGATGAAGATGGAGCTGTCCCTCAAGGCGCCGCTGGCCGGCACCGTCACGCTCGTCGGCGCCGCGGTCGGCGACCAGGTGGCCCTCGGTGCGACCCTGTTCGTCGTCGAGCCCGCAGGCGAGGAGGCGTGATGCGCAGCCCACAGGTGGTCCGGGACGACTCGCTGCCGCAGCGCGTCCGGATCTACGAGGTCGGCCCCCGCGACGGCCTGCAGAACGAGAAGGCCGTCATCCCCGTCGAGACCAAGGCCGAGTTCATCCACCGCCTGGTCGACGCCGGACTGCCGATCGTCGAGGCCACCAGCTTCGTGCACCCGACGTGGGTGCCGCAGCTCGCCGACGCCGCGGAGCTGCTCGACCTGCTCGGCGAGCCCGGCCGCGACATGCCGGTGCTGGTGCCCAACGAGCGCGGCCTGGACCGCGCGCTGGAGAAGGGGTCGCGCCACATCGCGATCTTCGGCAGCGCCACCGAGACGTTCGCACGCAAGAACCTCAACCGCAGCCTCGACG
>JBQCEF010000057.1:0-5670 GCA_051960495.1 Nocardioides sp.
CGTGCCCGTCGTACGACGCCTCGCCGCGCAGGCCCTGCGCGCGGTCGGCGTGCACGACGAGGACATCGACGACGTCCAGCTCGCGATCACCGAGGCGTGCGCCAACGTGATCGACCACGCCGGCGCGACCGACACCGACGACGTCAAGGTCGAGCTCTCCGCCGACCGGTGCGCGATCACCGTCGTCGACCAGGGAGCCGGCTTCGACGTCGACGAGGTGCCGGAGAAGGCCGCCGACGACGCCGAGATGGGCCGCGGGGTGGCCCTGATGCGCGCGCTGGTCGACAACGTCGCCTTCCGCAACGAGCCGCAGGCCGGGGCCGTCGTGCACATGGTCAAGGCGCTGCGCTACGTGGACGACCACCCGCTGCGCCGCCGCTGACGCTCCTGAACACCAGGGGATGTCGGGCAACTGTCACTTCCCCCGGGATGCAGTCCGGGGGAAGTGACCGACAACCGGGGGAAGTCAACCGGGCCGGTAGGATGGGTTCCTGCCGCAGACCCTCTCCGGAAGGGCTCCATGACTTCGCCACTCGACGTCGGCTCCGCCGGCCTCCCCGACAAGTTCGCCCCGCTCGGACTCACCTATGACGACGTCCTGCTGCTGCCCGGTGAGACCGACGTCATCCCGAGCGAGGTCGACACCACCGCCCGGCTGACCCGGGAGATCGAGCTGCGCATCCCGCTGGTCTCCAGCGCGATGGACACCGTCACCGAGTCGCGGATGGCCATCGCTATGGCGCGCGAGGGCGGCCTGGGCGTGCTGCACCGCAACCTGTCGATCGAGGACCAGGCCTACCAGGTCGACCTCGTGAAGCGGACCCAGACCGGACGGATCTCCAACCCGGTCACGATCGGCCCCGACGCCACCCTGGAGCAGCTGGACGAGAAGTGCGGCGAGTACCGCGTCTCCGGGCTCCCGGTCATCGACGACGACTCCAAGCTGCTCGGCATCATCACCAACCGCGACCTGCGGTTCGTCCCGGTCGCCGAGTGGAGCACCCGGCTGGTCCGCGACGTGATGACGCCGATGCCGCTGATCACCGCGCCGGTCGACATCAGCCGTGACGACGCCACCGCGATCCTGCGCCAGCACAAGCGCGAGCGGCTGCCGCTCGTCGACGACCGGGGCCGGCTCGCGGGGCTCATCACCGTCAAGGACTTCGTGAAGTCCGAGCAGTTCCCCAACGCCTCCAAGGACGCCCACGGCCGGCTGCTCGTCGGCGCCGCGGTCGGCTACTTCGGCGACGCCTGGGAGCGGGCGACGACGCTGGTGGACGCCGGCGTCGACGTGCTCGTGGTCGACACCGCCCACGGCCACGCCGGGCTGCTGCTCGAGATGGTGCGCCGGGTCAAGAAGGACCCCGCGACCAGCCACGTGCAGGTCGTCGCCGGCAACGTCGCCACCCGCGACGGCGCCCAGGCGCTCGTCGACGCCGGCGCGGACGCCGTGAAGGTCGGTGTCGGACCGGGCTCCATCTGTACGACGCGCGTGGTGGCCGGTGTCGGCGTACCCCAGGTGACGGCGATCCACGAAGCGGCGCTGGCGTGCAAGGCGGCCGGCGTGCCCGTGATCGGAGACGGCGGCCTGCAGTACTCCGGCGACATCGCCAAGGCGCTGGTGGCCGGGGCCGACACCGTGATGATCGGCTCGCTGCTGGCCGGCTGCGAGGAGAGCCCGGGGGACCTGGTGTTCTACAACGGCAAGCAGTACAAGTCCTACCGCGGCATGGGATCGCTCGCCGCGATGTCCTCGCGGGGCAAGAAGTCCTACTCCAAGGACCGCTACTTCCAGGCCGACGTGGTCAGCGACGACAAGATCGTCCCGGAGGGCATCGAGGGCCAGGTGGCCTACCGCGGCCCGCTGTCCGCCGTGGCCCACCAGCTCGTGGGCGGTCTGGCGCAGTCGATGTTCTACGTCGGCGCGCGCAACATCCGCGAGCTGCAGGAGCGCGGCCGCTTCGTCCGGATCACCTCCGCCGGGCTCAAGGAGAGCCACCCGCACGACATCCAGATGACGGTCGAGGCGCCGAACTACACCGGGCGGTAGGGCGACCGGGCGATAGGTCGCCAAACTAGTCAATTCGTGCCGTTCCGGCGGCCGGTTCACGTCCGTACCCTGCAAAAGCGGGGCGACGAGACGGGACACCGGACATGGTCGGGACGCTGCGCAGTCTGCTCGTGCTCACGCTCGGAGGGGCGCTCGCCGCCGTCGCGGTCCCGCCCGCGGCCGCCGGGCCGACGCAGACCTACATCGTCGTGCTGGCGCCCGGGCCTTCGTCGGCCCGGGCGGAGGCGGCGTCCCTGGCGCGGCAGTACGGCGGCGACGTGGGCTTCGTCTACGACGCGGCCCTGCGTGGCTTCAGCATCACCGCCTCGGCGGGCGCCGCGGCCGGCCTGGCGCGCAACCCGAGGGTCTCCTACGTCGAGGCCGACCAGCCCGTCGCCCTCGAGGCGCAGCAGACGCCCACCGGGCTCGGCCGGATCTTCGCCTCCCCGGCGGGCACGCCGACCGCGACCAACGCGACCGCGGGCTACAACGCTGGACTCGACATCGACGGCGTCGACGACTACCGGGTCGACGTCGACGTCGCGGTGATCGACACCGGCATCGACCTCGACAACCCGGACCTCGACGTGGTCGGCGGGACGAACTGCGTGAACGTCGGCTCGGCCGGCTCCTGCACCGGTTCCGGCGACGACGACCACTACCACGGCACCCACGTAGCCGGCACGATCGCGGCACTCGACAACGGGTCCGGCGTGGTGGGTGTGGCACCGGGTGCCCGCCTCTGGGCCGTCAAGGTCCTCAACCAGCGGGGCTCCGGCAGCTGGTCCGGCGTGATCGCCGGGATCGACTGGGTCGCGGCACGGGGTGACATCGAGGTCGCCAACCTGAGCCTGGGCGGCGGGTTCTCGCAGGCGGTGAACGACGCGGTCGCCGGAGCGGTCGGTGCCGGCGTCACGATGGTGGTGGCTGCCGGCAACGACTCGGCGAACGTCGCGGGCTACAGCCCGGCCAGCGAGCCGAAGGCGATCACCGTGTCCGCGCTCGCCGACGGCGACGGGCGACCCGGGGGCCTGAAGGACCCGACGTGCTACCCCGACAAGGACGACACGTTCGCGGGCTTCAGCAACTACGGCGCCGGCGTCGACCTCATCGCGCCCGGCGTGTGCATCACCTCGACCAACAACAACTCGACGACGCTCCGGACGATCTCCGGCACCTCGATGGCGACGCCGCACGTCACCGGCGCGGCGGCGCTGCTGCGGTCCATGGGGAAGAGCGTGGCCACGACCGAGTCCGACCTGAAGAGCTCGGGCAACGTGAGCTGGTCAGCCGGCGACGATCCGGACGGCACGAAGGAGAAGCTGCTCGACGTCCACGACACCACGGTCTTCGCGCCTGCCATGGTTGCGGGACCAGAAGGCGGCGGTGGCGGGGGCGGCACGACCAACCAGGCCCCGACGGCTGCGTTCACCTCCTCGTGCTTGGACCTCTCGTGCTCGTTCGACGGCGCGGGCTCGACCGACCCCGACGGGATGGTCACGTCGTACTCCTGGACCTTCGGCGACGGCGGCACGGGCACGGGCGTGACCCCGAGCCACACCTACACCTCGGGAGGCACCTACACGGTGACGCTCACGGTCACCGACAACAGCGGCGCCACGGACAGCTCCACCCGGTCCGTCACGGTGAGCGCACCGACGAGCGGCCTGTCGTTCAGCGGCAGCTCGTCGCAGGGCCCGAAGGGCGCCTGGAACGCCACCGTGACGGTCAGCGGCGGCGTCTCGGGTACGACGTACGCCGGCACCTGGAGCGGGCCGGGAACAGGATCCGGCAGCTGCATCGCCGGCACCAGCGGCACCTGCGTCATCACCCGGACCGGCATCGCGAAGAAGACCGCGTCGGTCACCTGGTCCTACAACGGCACCCCGTCGGCGGTCGTCACGATCGCGAAGCCGTAGCGAACGCCCGGCCGTGGCAGGGTGGGGGCGTGGCCGACCCGGGCGCGATGACCGTCGACGAGGCGGTACGCCGCGCCCAGGACCTCGCCGCCCGCCCCGGCGTCACGCTGCTCGGCGTCACCGGGCAGCCCGGAGCCGGCAAGTCGACGCTGGCCGCGCTCCTCGTCGAGGCCGGCCCCGACGGGGTGCTCGTCGGCATGGACGGCTACCACCTCGCGCACGCCACGCTCGAGGCGATGGGCCGGGTCGACCGCAAGGGCGCGCCCGACACGTTCGACGCCGCCGGGTACGTCGCCCTGCTGCGGCGAGTGCGCGGGCTCGGCCGAGCCGACCCCGCCGGGCAGCCCGAGACGGTCTGGGCGCCGGAGTTCCACCGCGACATCGAGGACGCCGTCGCCGGGGCAGTGCCGGTCACCGCGCAGACGCGGCTGGTGGTCACCGAGGGCAACTACCTCCTACTCGACGACCCGCCCTGGGACCAGGTCCAGCCCCTGCTCGACGAGTGCTGGTTCGTCGACGTCCCCGAGGACCTGCGCCGCGCGCGCCTTCAGGCCCGCCACGAGCACTACGGCCGCACGCCCGACGAGGCTCGCGACCGGACGCTGGGCAGCGACGAGAGCAACGCCGTGCTCGTCGCGGCGTCCCGGTGCCGGGCCGACCGACGGGTCGACGGGACCGACCTCCCGGCGCGGTCCCTAGACTGACCCCCATGCAAGAGATCGAGATCGGCCGGGCGAAGCGCGGACGCCGCGCGTACTCCTTCGACGACGTCGCCATCGTGCCGTCGCGGCGCACCCGCGACCCCGAGGAGGTCTCGGTCGCCTGGCAGATCGACGCCTACCGGTTCGAGCTGCCGATCATGGCCGCGCCGATGGACTCGGTGATGTCGCCGCAGTCCGCGGTGGCGCTCGGCCGCCACGGCGGTCTCGGGGTGCTCGACCTCGAGGGCCTGTGGACGCGGTACGACGACCCCACCGACCTGCTCGCCGAGGTGGCCGGCCTGCACGGCGTCCAGGCCACCGCCCGGATGCAGGAGATCTACGCCGAGCCGATCAAGCCCGAGCTGATCACCCAGCGGCTGCGCGAGATGCGCGAGGCCGGCATCACCGTCGCCGGGTCGCTCTCCCCGCAGCGCACCAAGGACTACTTCAAGACCGTCGTCGACGCCGGCGTCGACATGTTCGTCATCCGCGGTACGACGGTCTCGGCCGAGCACGTGTCCGGGCAGTCCGAGCCGCTGAACCTCAAGGAGTTCATCTACGAGCTCGACGTGCCGGTGATCGTCGGCGGCTGTGCGACCTACCAGGCCGCGCTGCACCTGATGCGCACCGGCGCCGCCGGCGTGCTCGTCGGCTTCGGCGGCGGAGCGGCGCACACCACACGCACGGTGCTCGGCATCGAGGTGCCGATGGCCAGTGCGGTGGCCGACGTGGCCGCGGCGCGCCGCGACTACCTCGACGAGTCCGGGGGCCGCTACGTCCACGTGATCGCCGACGGATCGATCGGCCGCTCGGGCGACGTCGCCAAGGCGATCGCCTGCGGCGCCGACGCCGTGATGGTCGGCTCGCCCTTCGCCCGGGCCACCGACGCGCCGGGCCGGGGCTTCCACTGGGGCACCGAGGCCCACCCCCACGACCTGCCGCGCGGCCAGCGCGTGCAGTTCGAGAGCGTCGGGTCGCTCGAGGAGATCCTCTTCGGCCC
>JBQCEF010000058.1:0-15853 GCA_051960495.1 Nocardioides sp.
GACGAGGCCATCGCGAGGATCTCGCCGGTGGACGGGTCGAGCGCGACGACGGCGCCCTCGATGTTGTCGCCCAGCGCGTGCAGGCCGTCGAAGGCGGCGGTCTGCGCCTTCGGGTCGATGGTCAGCGACACCGAGCCGCCCTTGGGCTGGCTGTTGCCGATCATGTCGACGACGCGGTCGACGAAGAGCCGCGGGTCGCTGCCGGAGAGGATCTCGTTCTGGGTGAGCTCCACGGCGTCGCGGCCGTAGATGTAGGAGTAGTAGCCGGTCAGCTGCGCGTACTTGAACGGCTGGGGGTAGGTCCGCTGGTACTCGTACTGGTCCTTGGTCGGCACGCTCTCGGCCACCGACTTGCCCGCGACCAGGATCGCCCCGCGCTTGCGGGAGAACTCGGCGTCGCGCACCCGCTTGTTGTCGTCGCGCGAGTTGAGGTCGCTCGCCTTGAAGTACTGCAGGTAGGTCGAGTTCAGCAGCAGGGCGACGAAGAGCACCATGCAGAAGATCGACATCGTCCGGATCGGCTTGTTCATCTACAACCTCACCACCGCGGTGGCGTCGTCGCCGTGGTCGGTGTCGCCGGTGCCGGCGGACAGGTCGGGCAGCGGGCGGCGGGCCTGGTCGGAGATGCGCAGCAGCAGCGCGATGATCGCCCAGTTGGCGACCAGGGAGGAGCCGCCGTAGGACAGGAACGGGGTGGTGAGACCGGTGAGCGGGATCAGCTTCGTGACGCCACCGATGACCACGAACACCTGCAGGGCGAAGACCACGCCGAGGCCGGTGGCGATCAGCTTGCCGAAGGCGTCGCGGCACACCAGCGCGGTCCGCAGCGCCCGCTCGACGATCACGCCGTACAGCACGATGATCGCCATCGCACCGGTGAGCCCGAGCTCCTCGCCGAGGGCGGCGAAGATGAAGTCCGACTCCGCGATGGGGATCTGGGTGGGATCGCCCTGGCCGAGGCCGCGACCCACCAGTCCGCCCCAGGCCATGCCGTAGAGGCCCTGGATGATCTGGTAGGCGCTGTCGTGGTGGAACGGGTCCAGCCAGGCGTCCACGCGGATCTTCACGTGCCCCACGAACAGGTAGGCGGCGTAGGACCCGAGCCCGAACAGCGTCGCCCCCACGACGAGCCAGCCGGGACGCTCGGTGGCGACGTAGAGCATCACCACGAACAGCCCGAAGAACAGCAGCGACGAGCCGAGGTCGCTCTGGAACACCAGCACGCCGAGGCTGACCAGCCACATCGCGAGAATCGGGCCGAGGTCGCGCCCACGCGGCAGGTCGATGCCGATCACGCGCTTGCCGGCGAGCGCCAGGGCGTCGCGGTGCAGCACGAGGTAGCCGGCGAAGAAGATCACCAGTGCCACCTTGGCGATCTCGCCGGGCTGGAAGCTGAACGGGCCGAGGTGGATCCAGATCCGGGCGCCGCGGATCTCGGTGCCGAGCACCGGTAGCAGCGGCATGATCAGCAGCAGCAGCGCGGCGAAGCCCGAGGTGTAGGTGAACGCCTGCAACCGGCGGTGGTCGCGCAGCACCACCAGCACCGCGCAGAACAGCAGCACCCCGATCGTCATCCACAGCAGCTGGTCGCGGGCCAGCGTGGTGGCGTCCTTGTCCGCGGCGAGCTTGGCCAGGTCGATGCGGTGGATCATCGCGAGCCCGAGGCCGTTGAGCGCGGAGACGATCGGCAGCAGCACCGGGTCGGCGTAGGGCGCGAGGAGGCGTACGACGATGTGGCAGCCGATCACCAGCGCGGCCAGCCAGCCGCCGTACCCCATGATGTCGACGGGGACCTCGCCCTCGACCGCGAGGCCGACCGCGGCGTAGGCGCCGATCCCGACCGCGAGGCTGAGCACGAGCAGGAACAGCTCGGCCCCCCGGCGCCGGCGGTGGGTGAAGCCGTGCGGCAGGGCGTTGAGCGGGTTGAGGCTGCTCACGAACCGGCTCCCGCGGACGGAGAGGCCTCGATGCAGTCGGGCGGCGCGATGGTCGGGCTGGGGCTCGGCGTCGGGCTCGGCTTGGCGCTGGGCTTCTTCTTGCTGCTCTTCTTGCCGGTCGCGTCGGCCGAGGGCGACTTCGAGGCCTTCGACGGCTCGGCCGTGGGGGACGGCTCGGGGGTCGGGCACTTGCGGGCGAAGTCGGTGCGGATGTCGGCGGCGATCTCGCGGGCCCGCTCGAGGCTGTCGGCCGGGATGCCCGCGCGCACCTGCTCGGCACGGTAGGCCGGCAGTGACTGCACGGTGACGTCGGTGGTCTCGGCCACCCGGTGCATGGTCAGGCCGGGGATGTCGGACTGGATGCCGCGGAAGATCACGACCTTCTGGTCGGCGACGGCGACGTAGTACTGGTCCTGCGACCAGCTGTAGGCGAGCGCCCCGGCGCCGACGAGGACGGCGAGGAGGACGCCGAGTGCGATGAACCGGCGGACCCACTTGAACCGGCGCGGCGGGCGTGGCGCGTAGCGCAGGGTCTCGGGGTCGACCTCGGCGCCGGTCGCCGGGTCGCCGGGCACCGGCTCCATCTCGCCGGTGTCGCCCCCGCGGTGGCCGCGGAAGAAGCTCTTGGAGGCCAGTGGCTGCTTGCGCGGCTGCTCGGCCGCGGCGCCGACGAGCATCGGGCCGGTGGTCGCCGCGGCGCCGGTGTCGGGCTCGGCGGCGGCCTCGTCCACGACGTCGGCCACCACGGCGGTGACGTTGTCGCTGCTGCCGGCGTCGAGCGAGGCCCGGATCAGCTCGACGGCGGCGTAGTCGACCGAGCCGGTGCCGAGGATGTCCGCGATCCGGTCGTCGTCGAGGACCCCGGAGCAGCCGTCGCTGCACAGCAGGATCCGGTCGCCGGGGGCCAGCTCCACGTCGAACAGGTCCGGGTCGGTCTCGTGGACCCCGTCCACCGCCCGCAGGATCAGGTTGCGGTGCGGGTGGGTGCGGGACTCCTCCTCGGTGATCCGGCCCTCGTCGATGAGTCCCTGCACGAACGTGTGGTCCTTGGTGAGCCGGCTCAGCGTCCCCTCGCGCAGGAGGTAGCCGCGGCTGTCGCCGACGTGGCCGACGGTGATCTTAGTCCCGTCGAACAGCGCGGCGGTGATCGTCGTACTGGTGCCGTCGAGCTCGGGGTCCTCGTCGACCAGCTCCGCGAGCCGGTCGTGGGCGCGGTGGATCGCGCCGGCCATCGCCTCTTGCATGTTGTCCGGCGGGGGCGCGTCGAGCCGGCGCAGGATCTGCACGGCCGTGCTGCTCGCGATGTCCCCGCGGGCGGCCCCGCCCACGCCGTCGGCGACCATCAGCAGGTGCGGGCCGGCGAACCCGGAGTCCTGGTTGTTCTTCCGGACGCGTCCGACGTCGGACAGGGCGGCGTAGCGGAGGCTCAGCGGAGTCGGATCCATGCGGCCGGCTACTTCCTGAGCTCGAGGGTCGTCTTGCCGATCCGGATCTGGGTGCCGAGCGAGACGGTGGTCGGCTGGGTCAGCCGCGAGGAGCCGATGTAGGTGCCGTTGGTCGAGCCGAGGTCCTCCACGAACCACTGGTCGCCCGAGCTGGCGATGCGGGCGTGCCGCGTGGAGACGTAGTCGTCGTCGAGCCGGATCGCGGCGTCGGAGCCGCGGCCGATGAGCAAGGGGGCGAGGTCGAGCGAGATGGTCTCGCCGGCGTTCGCCCCCTCGGTGATCGCGACATGGGTCGGCGCACCGCGCGGCCGCTTCGCCGGCTTGGCCTTCGAAGCGCGCTTGCGCTCCTGGCGCTCGGCTCGCCGGTCGGCGCGGGGGGTCGAGTCGACGCGGGCGCCGAACATGTCGGAGCGGACCACGGAGACGGCCGAGAGCACGAAGATCCACAGGATCGCCAGGTAGGCGAACCGGATCAGCATCAAGGTCAGCTCAGACACCCGGACCGCCTTCCGCGGGGGACGAGTCACGCACGTGGCGGATCGTCATGGTGGTGTTGCCGATCTTCACCGTGGCCCCGTCGTCCAACGTCGCCTGGGACACCTTGTGCCCGTTGACGAGCATCCCGTTGGTCGAGCCGAGGTCGACCACGCTCACGGTCGGCACGCCGGACTCGGCGGGGGCGATCCGGATCTCGGCGTGGCGGCGCGAGACCCCCGGGTCGTTGATCCGCAGGTCCGCGTCGGTGCCGCGGCCGATCACGATGCCCGGCGGGTCGAGGGGGTGGCGCATCCCGTTAACCTCGAGGATCACCTTCGCCCGTCGTACGGCGGTGTCGGTGACCGAGGACTCCGACTGCGGCGTCACCTTGGCCAGCGCGGAGCTGCGGACCCGGAACCGCCCTGTGGACAGGTCGTCCTTCTCGTCGAAGGAGATGCTCACCGGACCGGTGAAGACGTAGGACTGCTCGTGCGCGTGGTCGCGCAGCATCTCGACGAGCTCGTCGGCGAGGGTCGAGGAGTACGGCGCCAGCCGCTCGTGGTCCTGCGGCGACAGCTCGACGTGGAACTGGTTGGGCACCAGCCGCCGGTCGCGGGAGAGGATCTGGGCGGAGTTGTCGACCTCGCGCTGCAGCGCCGCAGCGACCTCGACGGGCTGCACGGCGCTGCGGAACGCGCGGGCGAAGGCCCCGGAGACCAGCTGCTCGAGCCGGCTCTCGAACTTCTGGAGCAAACCCATCGACGTCTCCTTCCTTCGCTGGTGGCCCTGTTCTTCGGTCGCTTCTGGCTGTCGGGTCCGGTCGGGCGGTCGTCCCAGGCGTCGTACCCCCGCCGAGGATGGTCGAACCGCACGCGGTGCATGACGAGCGTCACCGGCATGGACCGGTGCCGCGTCGGTCGATCGTATCGGTCCGGGCTGTGCCGGTTTTTGCGGGCCGCGCGGGGTGGGCTACCCTGAGCACGCTTCACGCGCGAGTGGCGGAATAGGCAGACGCGCACGGTTCAGGTCCGTGTGCCCGAAAGGGCGTGGGGGTTCAACTCCCCCCTCGCGCACGTGAGAAGCCCCAGGTCGAGGACCTGGGGCTTTCGTGCTTTTCCCAGCGCGTTTGTTCCGCAAGGGGGTCGCCACATACAGATCTGCCAGCGCGCCGTCGCTACCGTCGACTTCGTACCCGAGGCCGACCAAGGCGCGCTCGCCCTACTGCTGGGACTAAAAGGTCGTGATGGTGACGACCTCTGCGCGCCCAGCCTTGCTGCAGCGCGCGATGTCCGCCGGCGCGGGCCGCTCGACCGTCGCCGACATCGCCGACCGGCTGCTCCTGTCCCCGAGCACGGTGCGCATCATCCTTGTCGTCCGCGATCGGCAAGACCGGCACCCGTTACCGAGCCGAAGCAGCGAGGCGGGCGCGGCACACCGGCTGGCTTTGAACCACCAGGCCCTGGTCTTTCAGGCCCCCTGCGACAGCGCCAGTGGGACAAGGGTGCTTGACATGGCTTGCCGAGCTGCAAATATATTATGTATATGACAGAGTCGGATGTTGCCCCTGCTGAGTTCGAAGACATTCACTCCACGGTGAGGTCCTTCATCAACGAACGGGTCGTCCCCCGCGAACGGGAGATCGCCGACACCGACGCGATCCCGGACGACGTGCGCCAGGCGGCCGCGGACATGGGTCTGTTCGGCTATGCGATCCCCCAGGAGTACGGCGGCCTCGGACTCGACATCACTCAGGACGTCGAGCTGGCGTTCGAGTTCGGGCGTACCAGTCTGGCGTTCCGGTCCATGTTCGGCACCAACAACGGCATCGCTGGGCAGGTGCTCGTCGGCTTCGGCACCGAGGAGCAGAAGCAACAGTGGCTCCCGCGCATCGCCGCCGGTGAGGTGGTCGCCTCGTTCGCGCTCACCGAACCCGAGGCGGGCTCCGACCCGTCCGGCCTAACCACCCGCGCACGCCTCGACGGCGACGTATGGGTGATCGACGGCACCAAACGCTTCATCACCAACGCCACGTCGGCGAATCTGTTCGTGGTCTTCGCGCGCACCCGGCCGGCGGACGACCACGGCAAAGGAATCGCGGTGTTCCTCGTCCCGGCGGACACCGACGGCGTCTCGGTCGGCGCGAAGGACCGCAAGATGGGACAGGAGGGCGCCATCACCGCCGAGGTCGCCTTCGACGGGGTCCGCGTCCCGCGTTCGGCGCTCATCGGGGAGGACGAGGACGGCGGTTTTCGCGCGGCGATGACTGCGCTGGCGCGAGGACGCGTGCACATCGCGGCCCTCGCCGTCGGCGCCGCCGACCGCGCTCGCGACGAGTCGGTGGCGTTCGCGTCGTCGAACCGGCAAGGGGGTCGGCCCATCGGAGAGTTCCAGCTGGTGCAGGCGATGCTCGCCGACCAGGTGGCGGGGTGCATGGCTGGACGCTCGATGGTGCGGGACGTCGCTGCTCGTTACCTCTCCGGCGAGGACCGCCGGATCGGCCCGTCGGCGGCCAAGCTGTTCTGCACGGAGATGGCCGGTCAGGTGGCCGACCTCGCCGTCCAGGTCCACGGCGGCAGCGGGTACATGCGCGAGATGCCCGTGGAGCGCATCTACCGTGACGTCCGGCTGCTCCGCCTCTACGAGGGCACCAGCGAGGTCCAGCGGCTGATCGTCGGCCGTGGAGTGCAGAAGGCGCACCGATGACCCCAGCTGCGGTGGGTGCCGGCGTTTCACAGGCGGGCGATTCCACGTGGCTACAGGCGATGTTCGCCGCTCGATCGGTCGCGATCGTCGGTGCCTCGGACAACCCGATCAAGCTCTCCGGACGGCCGGTCGCCTACCTCAAGCGGTTCAGGTACCCGGGCCGCATCTTCCCGGTGAACGCCGGCCGCAGGACCGTACAGGGGCTCGACGCCTATCCGGACCTCGCCTCGATCGGCGAGGTGCCCGACCTGGTCATGCTGATGGTGGATGCCGCCAGCACTCCGGGCGCAGTCCGGGAGTGCAGCAGGCTGGGTGTGCCCGTAGTCATCGCGTCGGCGGCCGGCTTCGCCGAGACGGGTGAGGCGGGCGCTCGGCTGCAGGCCGAGCTGAAGCAAGCAGTGCAGGAAACGGGAATTCGTGTCCTGGGCCCGAACTGCCTCGGACTGATGGGGGTGGCCTCTCGCCTGCCGCTCACCTTCACCTCGGCTCTCGACGAGGGTGACTCCCTGGAGGTTGGTTCGACCGCGCTCATTTCGCAAAGCGGGGCCTTCGGCACCTTCCTGTTCAGCGCTGCGCGGATGGCGGGGGTGGAGTTCAGCCACTACGCCAACACTGGCAACGAGGTGGATCTCGACGTGGTCGAGATCCTCTCCGCGCTCTGTGAGCGGTCCGAGGTCAAGACGCTGGCGGCCTACTTCGAGGGCATCGCCGACGGGCACCGCCTCGCTGAGCTGGGTCGCAAGGCACTGGTCGCCGACAAGCCATTCATCGTCGTCAAGGCCGGCCGCAGCCCGGACGGTGCTCGGGCGGTGAGCTCGCACACCGCGTCGCTGGCCGGCTCCGACAAGGTCTTCAAGGACGTCTGCGAGCAGTACGGCGTCCTGGCCGTCGAGAGCATCAACGACATGGTCGACATGATGATGGTCTTCGACCAGGGCCGCCGACTGGAGGGTCGACGGCTGACCATCTTGACCATGTCGGGTGGCGCCGCGGCACTGATGACCGACGTGGCCAACGCCAACGGCATCGCGGTGAACGAGTGGGAGCCCGAGTGGCGCGAGCGGATGGCGGCCACCATCCCGGCCTTCGGCTCCACCGCGAACCCGATCGACCTCACTGCCGAGCTCATCCGGGACCCGGAGATCCTCCGGGGGTCCTTGCAGGTCGCCATCGACCACCCAGGCACCGACGTCGTCTGCGTGCTGGTCGGCAACGCCCAGACCGGTGCAGAACAGCTCATCGACATCATCGCCACGGCCAGCTCCAAGTCTCACAAGCCCGTCGTGGTTGTCTGGACGGGCAACAACTCGCGTCAGCTGAGCGCACTGGCCGCTCACCGGATCGCCCGCTTCGACGACCCCGCCCGCGCCGCCCGGGCGCTGGGCGCACTCGCCCGCCACGGGGAGCGCCGGGCCCACCTCCTGGAAACGGACGAGGCCGTCCCTGAGGTGACCGGTCCCGGCGCCCCTGAGTGGCTTCGTGGTGCGCGCGCCGAGGGGCTCGAGCAGCTCGACGAGCTCAGTGCGGGGCAGTTGCTCTCGACGTGGGACGTCTCCGTGGTCGAGGGGATGTGCGTCTCCGACGAGGACGCCGCCTGGGCGGCAGCTCGGCAGGTGGGTCTCCCCTGCGTGGCCAAGCTGTTGACGGCGCACGTCGCCCACAAGAGCGACGTCGGGGGTGTGCTCCTGGGCCTGTCGACGGAGGTAGAGATCCGTGATGCCTACCACCGCCTCCAGCGCCTGGGTGAGGAGCTCGGGGTCCCCGACGGCCGGGTGATGGTTCAGCCGATGCTGGTGACCGGCCCGGGCGACGTGGAGCTGATCATCGGCGCCCACCGTGACCCGTCGTTCGGGCCGGTGGTCACCATCGGGCTCGGCGGCGTGCTCGTCGAGCTGCTAGAGGACAGCGTCACACTGCTCCCGCCGTTCGGCCGCGATGAGGCTCTCCGAGCGCTCTCCCGCCTTCGGGGGGCTCGGCTTCTCGGCGACTTCCGTGGTCGAGGAGCGCGCGACGTCGACGCCCTGCTGGACCTGCTGGTCGGGTTCTCGCGAGCGGCGGTCGACTTGCGAGACGACGTGATCGAGATGGAGCTCAACCCGGTCGTCGTGCATGCCGCCGGAGAGGGCGTGCTGGCGTTGGATGCACTGGTCCGGCTCGACGGCTCCTGACGTGGCGGGGCGGTCTGGCCGGCGTCGCGTCCACTACGGCTGCAGTCCAGGCTCGTCCGGCTCGGCCGTAGCGGCGCTCCGGCGGACTCGGTAGAGCGCGCCGCCGGCCACTCCGGCCACTGTCACCAGCCCGCCGATGACCTGGGGGAGCGTCGGCCGCTGTGCCACGATCCACCATGCGAACAACATGGCGAAGAAGGGCTGCGTCAACCTGATCACCGCGGCGTTCGTCGCAGGCAGTAGCCGCAGCGAGCCGGTGACCAGCAGGTGGCCGGTCGTGCCGCCGCAGAGCACGGCCAACCCCAGAGCCTCGAGGTCGCGGTTCGCGAGGGGCAGCACCGGCTCGGCCCATAGGACCGCGATCACCGTGGTGGGGAGACAGGCGAACACCGCCGACCAGAACAGGAATCCGATCGGGCTCGCCGTTCGCCGGGCGCTGCGGGAGGCGATCAGGAACGCTGCGAAGCCGGCTGCGAAGCCGACGGCGAGAACGATGCCGGCCAGGTCGGCGCTCGTGTCATGCTCACTCAGCGCGACGTATGCGGTGCCGAGCACGGCGACCAGGCCGGAGAGGTAGAAGGGACGCCCAAGGCGCTCGCCGCGCGCTACTTCGTAGAGCCCGGTGAGGACGGGGGTCAGCGCGCCGATCAGGGCGATCAGTGCGACCGGAACCCTCTTGGCGGCGGCCATCACCAGCACCGTGCTGATCCCGAGAAGGACGCCCGCGAGCACCGTCGCCACACTCGGGCGCACGACGAAGGTGCCCCTACGGTCCACCGCGAGAGCGACCAGGAGGAGCACGGGCACGGCGAGCAGAGCACGCCAGAACGCGAAGGTGATCCCGCCGACCTCCGCCCAGGCACCGAAGACGGCGTTCGTCGAGTAGAGGACCACACCGGCCAGGACTCCCAACTGGGCGACCTTGACATTGACGGGGGCCACGGCGCTCCTGCAGGGAGAGTTTGGGTGCGGGAAAAGCCGCACTGCTCCCTATATCAGACACAATATATGCGGCAATTTCAAGATGAAAACCGGTTCGATCCCCGTCGCGAACGAGTCGTCATCGGGCATAGTCGAAAGGAGCGGATCGGAGGAGCGGATGGAGTTGCGCCACCTGGCAGGCTTCGTGGCGGTGGCCGAGGAGCTGCACTTCGGGCGAGCCGCAGCGAAGCTGCACATGTCCCAGTCCCCGCTCAGCCAGCAGGTCCGGCTGCTCGAACGCGACCTCGGAGTGCCACTGTTCGAGCGCAGCACCCGCTCTGTGCGACTCACCGCCGCCGGACAGTCGCTCCTGGGCCCGGCCCAGCAAGTGCTCGCGGCGGCCTCGGTGGCCCGTCGCGCGGCTCGAGTCGCCGGCAAGAGCGAGGTCGGGCGAGTGTCGCTCGGGTTCGCCGGGACGAGCAGTGCGGTGACGATGCCGGTCCTGGCACGGGCTATCGCGGAGGAGCTGCCCGGAGTCGAGCTGACACTCCATGGGCCGCTCTTCTCCGGCGAGACGATAGGCCGCATCGCCGACGGCACGTTGGACTTGGGGTTCGCCGGGGGCCGCTTGGACAGTGGCGCCCAGCCGGCGGGCTTCGTCGGGAGCGGACTCGAGTGGTGCCTGGTCCGCGAAGACCCGCTGGTGGTGGCGATGCCGGACGTGCACCCGCTCGCCGGCGCGGACGAGATCGCGCTGGCGGACCTCGCGGCGGAGGACTTCGTGGCCTTCCCTGGTGCTCGTGGCTCGATCGTCCGGGCGCTGTCAGTGCGCTCGTGTGAGGAGGCCGGCTTCACTCCGGCGATCGTTCAGGAGGCGCCGGACACCTTCAGCTTGCTGTCCCTGGTGGCTGCAGGAGTAGGTATCGCGCTGGTCGTCGAGCCGACCCGGGCCATCGCCCTGGACGGAGTCGCCTTCGTGCCGCTGAGCGGGACGCCGCCGATCATGCCGCTCTCGCTCGCCTGGCGAACCAGCAACAGGAACCCGGCCTTGGCTGCGGTGCTGAAGGTTGCCAGAGATGTCTTCATCATGTCGTAACTAGTCTCACTTTAAGCCGAGATTGGTCTTGGACAGCACTCAATGTCGCGTGCCACCGTGGCTCGGGGCCAACGGGTCCCGTCCAGCGCCGACCGAAGAAGATGTCGATGAACTTCGCCGATCTCGATCCCGCCCTCCGTCCGCTCGTGCACCGCTACCTCGACGCGGACGACGCCGACAGGCTGGAGCCGCTCCTGGACGAGGTGGGTGCGCTCGCAGCCACGCAGCTCGACGCGCTCGCCGTGACGGCCGACAAGAACCCTCCGGCGCTGCGACAGTTCGCTCCCAACGGGGAGCGCATCGACGAGGTCGACTTCCACCCGGCGTACCAACAGATGGTCGACATCGTCTTCTGTGACTACGCGCTGGCGGCGCTGGCAAACCGGCCTGCGTTGGGATGGGGCCGGCCGGCGCCTCACGGCGTCAAGTACGCGTTGTCCTACCTGTTCGCCCAGGCGGAGTACGGCCTGCTGTGCCCGGTCAACATGACCGACTCGGCGGCTCGCGTACTGAGGATGTTCGACCCCGAGCGTTTCGCCGGCGAGATCCGGGCGCTCACCTCTACCGATCCGGCCGACCACGCCACCGGCGCGATGTTCATGACCGAGATCGACGGTGGCACCGACCTCGCCCAGACAGCCACCGTGGCAGCTGATCAAGGGGACCACTGGACGCTCAACGGCCGTAAGTGGTTCTGCTCCAACGTCACTGCCGACGTCATCCTGACGCTCGCCAGGGTGCCGGGACAGGGCGAGGGAACCCGCGGTCTCGGGATGTTCATGGTGCCGCGGGTCCGGCCTGACGGCACCCGGAACAGCTACCGGATCGACCGGCTCAAGGACAAGCTGGGCACCAAGTCGATGGCCAGCGGTGAGGTCACGCTCGATGACACCTGGGCCCAGCCGGTAGGCGACTTGCGGCGCGGCGTTCAGCAGATGCTGGAGATGGTCAACCACTCCCGTCTGTCCAACGTCGTCCGGTCGACCGCGTTGATGCGCCGGGCCGTGACGGAGGCCGTCGCCCACGCGCGCGAGCGGATCGTGTCCGGGCGCAGCCTCTTCGAGCAGCCGCTGATGCGGCGCACGCTGCTGGGCCTGGTTCTCGATCTGGAGGGCTCGCTCGGCATCGCGTTCGAGATCGGCGACCAGCTGGCCAGAGGCGACCAGGGCGACGAGCACTCGGCGGCACTGGCGCGCGTGATGACGCCGATGGCGAAGTACACCGTGTGCAAACGAGGTCGCTGGGTGGCCGGCGAGGCGATGGAGGTGCGCGGCGGGAACGGCTACATCGACGACTTCCCGAACGCGCGCATCGTGCGCGATGCCCACCTGGGCTCCATCTGGGAAGGCGCGTCCAATGTGGTGGCCCTCGACGTCCTGCGGTGCATGCGCAAGCAGGACGCCCACCGCCACCTCGCCGAGACCTACCGGGCGAGGGTGGTGGTCCTCGACCGGAGCGACATGGGCGAGCTCGTTGGTCGACTGGTCGAGCACTGGGACCACCTGCGCGCCCGCGGGGACGACATCCTCGCGCGCGACCGGTTCGACCAGGAGCTGTGCATCGGCGACTACACCGATGCTCTGTGCCAGGCAGTCATGGCCAGTCTGCTGGTCGAGCAGGCGCAGTGGGAGAGCCGCAACGGAATGGGACATCGCAAGACGGTGGTGGCACGCAGCTTCCTGCAGCGACTGTTCGATCCGGAGACCGTGCCGTTCGAGGCCATCTCGGACCTGGACACCGTCGTCGGCAAGAGCGTGGACGCACCCGCGGAGCGCGTCGGGACCGGCTTGTGAGCGCCGCACCGACGCAAGAAGCAGGCGCCGGCCCGGCGCCGCTCGCGGGGGTCAAGGTGCTCGACCTGTCCAAGATCCTGGCCGGGCCGTACGTCGTCCAAGCGCTGTCCGACATGGGTGCCGACGTCGTGAAGATCGAGCACCCGCGGGGAGGCGACCCGACCCGCAGCTGGGGACCGCCCTTCAATGGCGGGCACGCCACCTACAACCTCGCCATCAACCGGAACAAGAAATCGCTCGCGCTCGATCTGGCGCGGTCCGAGGCCCAGGAAGTCGTCCACCGGTTGCTCGAGGAGGCCGACGTCGTCGTCGACAACTTCCGTCCCGGCAGCTCGCTGGCCCGCATCTTCGACGGCCGCGAGCTCGTCGAGCGTTATCCCCGGTTGGTCGCGCTGCACATCTCGGCTTACGGCGAGGTGGGGCCGCTGAAGGACGAGCCGGGCTACGACATGGTGGTCCAGGCCTCGGCCGGGATCATGTCGCTGACCGGGGACCCTGACGGCGCGCCGGTCAAGGCCGGCTTCGCCGTCGGTGACCTCGGTGCCGCCATGTGGGGACTCACCGGCGTGCTCGCCGCCCTCGTCGAGCGCGCACGCACCGGTCGCGGCCAGTACGTCGCGACGTCGCTGTACGAGTCCCAGCTGGCGTTCCACGCCAGCTTCGCCACCGGCTACTTCGCCACCGGCGAGAATCCGCCCCGGCTCGGGTCGGGCCACCCCAGTCTGGTGCCGTACCAGGCGTACGCCGCTGCCGACGGCCATCTGGTCGTCGCGGTGGGCAACGACGTCCAGTGGCGCGCGCTGTGTGACGCGCTCGAACGCCAGGATCTGCGGGACGACCCGGCGTACGCGACCAATGCTCAGCGCGTGAACTGCCGAGACGCCGTCAACGACGAGCTCGCCGCGTCCCTGGCCCGGCACTCGGTGGAGCACTGGGCGAACCTGCTGCGCGAGCACGCGGTGCCGGTCGCTCCGGTCCGGACCCTGGGCGAGGTCTACGCCAGCCCCCAGACACAGGCGCTCGGCATGGTCGACACCGTCTCGCACCCAGAGATCGGGGAGCTCGAGCAGATCGGTCTCCCACTCACGTTCAACGGGAGCCGGCCACGGCTCCGCGACGCACCGCCGACCCTCGGCCAACACAGCCGCGAGGTCCTCGTCTCTCTCGGCTACGGCGACGAGGCGATCTCCGACCTGCTCCAGTCCGGCGGGCTGTGACCGCACCGACCGCCCGTCCGACGACCGCCCCCAGGAGGCACAGCATGTCCAGCCCATCGCCGAAGGCGCCGCTCGAGCTGTTCGGAACCGACGCGCTGATCGACGACGAGTCTTCGGCCATCCGCGACACGGTGCGCCGCTACCTCGACGACAAGGTCCGCCCCCAGCTGGCCGACTGGTACGAGTCCGGGTCCATCCCGGCCCGCGAACTGGCCCGTGAGCTCGGCTCCCTCGGCGTGCTCGGCATGCACCTCGAAGGCTACGGATGCGCCGGCACCTCGGCCACGGCGTACGGGCTGGCCTGCCTCGAGCTCGAGGCCGCCGACTCCGGGCTCCGGTCGTTCGTCTCAGTCCAGGGGTCGCTGGCGATGTTCGCGATCCACCGCTGGGGAAGCGAGGAGCAGAAGCAGGAGTGGTTGCCGCGGATGGCCTCGGGTGAGGCGATCGGCTGCTTCGGGCTCACCGAGCCAGACGCCGGGTCCGACGCCGGCTCCATGCGCACGCGTGCCCGTCGGGCTGCGGCCGGGGACGATGCCGACTGGATCCTCAACGGCGCCAAGATGTGGATCACCAACGGCTCGGTAGCCGACGTCGCGGTGGTCTGGGCCCGCACCGACGAGGACGGCACCCCGGTGCGCGGCTTCGTCGTCCCCACCGATGCCCCGGGGTTCTCCGCGCCCGCCATCAAGCGCAAGCTGTCACTGCGGGCGTCGGTCACCAGCGAGCTGGTGCTCGATGACGTCCGGTTGCCGTCCTCCGCCATGCTGCCGGGCGCGCGAGGGTTGTCCGGGCCGCTGAGCTGCCTCAACGAGGCTCGCTACGGCATCGTCTTCGGCGCCTTGGGGGCCGCCCGCGACTGCCTGGCGGCGACCCTTGACTACGCCGCCGAGCGGGAGCTGTTCGGTCGGCCGCTGTCCGGTTTCCAGCTCACCCAGGTCAAGCTGGCTGACATGAGCCTGGAGCTCGGCAAGGGCATGTTGTTGGCGCTGCACCTCGGCCGACTCAAGGATTCAGGGGCGCTGCGGCCGGAGCAGGTGAGCCTGGGCAAGCTCAACAACGTCCGGGAGGCGATCGCGATCGCGCGCGAGTGCCGTGCCGTCCTCGGCGCCGCCGGGATCACCCTCGAGCACCCGGTGCTGCGCCACGCCAACAACCTCGAGTCGGTGCTGACCTACGAGGGGACCAGTGAGGTGCACCAGCTCGTCATCGGACAGGCCCTGACCGGGATTGCGGCGTTTCGCTGAGTTTTGGCGGCAAGCGTCCATTGACAGAGTGATCCACGTCACCCATACTTTATATATGATGCACAACCGCCGAACGAGGAGAAGATCAGAAGTGTACGGATTCATGCGCTGGGGGGTCTTGGCCGTCGTGGCCGCGCTGCTCACTGCTGCCTGTGGCAGCAGTGAGGGTGCCGGCTCGGACGAAGAGATCTCCGTGGTGACCGCACTTCCGTTCTCCGGCGGTCTCGCCGAGATCGGACAGGACATGTACGACGGCGCGAACATCGCCCGCCAGATCATCAACGAGGATGGCGGTGTCGACGGTCGCCAGGTCACCTTCACCAAGGTCGACGTGCCGGATCCGGAGAGCGGCGTCACCGAGGTGAACCGGGTGATCTCCCAGGACAACGCGAAGATCGTGTTCTGCTGCTACTCCAGCTCGATCGACCTGGCCGTGAGCCCGGTGACCGAGCGCAACAAGGTACTGATGCTCGAAGCCGGGGCAATCGCTCCTGAGATCACCGACCGCGGTTTCAAGTACCTGCTGCGCACCCAGTCGACTGCTACCCAGTACGCCGGCGGCGCGCTCGGCCTGCTCGAGGACGTCGTGCTGCCCAAGCTCGAGATGGACCCCTCCGATGTGCGCGTCGCGATCGTCCACGAGCAGGGGAGCTACGGGAAGGCCTACGCTGCCACCGTCAAGAAGGGACTGGCCGACCTCGGACTGACCGTGGTGGCGAATGAGTCCTACGACCCCAACGCAACGGATCTCACGTCCTTGGTGCTCGGCGTCAAGTCGAAGAAGCCGACCATCTTGATGGCGGCGAGCTACACCAACGACGCGGTGCTCCTGTTCGACCAGATGCGCCAGCA
>JBQCEF010000059.1:0-4241 GCA_051960495.1 Nocardioides sp.
TTTCTGTGGGCCGGGGTGTGTTGGGTTTTTCTGTTTTTTGGTTTTGCTTTTTCACTCACACCCCACTTTCTCCCTTGGTGGGTTGCTCTATTGTGGGGGGGGGGGCCCCCCCCCCGCGGCGTGGTTCGGCAGGTCAGCGACCAGCTCCTCGGCCACCTCGGCCAGGACCACCGGTTCCGTCGTGGAGTGCTCGCTCATGAGCCTCACCTCACCACAGTCGCCTCACGGCGTGAAGACCACCTTGATCGTGCCGTCCTGCTTCTTCTGGAACTGCTCGTAGGCCTGCGGCGCCTCGTCGAGCGGCATCCGGTGGGTCGCGAAGTCGTCGACACCGAGCGGGTCGTCGTCGGCGAGCAGCGGGATGATGTCCGGCGCCCACCGCTTCACGTTGGCCTGTCCCATCCGCAGCTGGATCTGCTTGTCGAACATCTGCAGCATCGGCATCGGGTCGGCGGCTCCGCCGTACACCCCGATCAGCGACACGGTGCCGCCGCGGCGTACGGCGTCGATCGCGTCGTAGATCGCGGCCATCCGGTCGACGCCGGCCTTCTGCATCATCGGGGCCGCGAGCGCCTTGGGCAGCAGACCCGTCATCCGGTGCAGGGCGGCGCCGGCCGGCGACCCGTGCGCCTCCATGCCGACGGCGTCGATGACGGCATCGGCGCCCCGGCCCCGGGTGACGTCGCGCACGGCGTCGCCCACGCTCTCGACGCTGCCGCGGTCGATCACCTCCGCGCCGCGTGCGCGGGCCCGGGCCAGCCGCTCGGGGACCATGTCGACGGCGATCACGCGGAGCCCGCGGTGCCGGGCGATCCGGGTGGCCATGTCGCCGATCGGGCCGAGCCCCAGGACGAGCAGCGTGCCGCCGTCGGGGCAGTCGGCGTACTCGACGGCCTGCCACGCGGTCGGCAGCACGTCGGAGAGGAACAGGAAGCGGTCGTCCGTCGGCCCTTCAGGCACCTTGATGTGGCTGTAGTCGGCGTGCGGGACCCGCAGGTACTCCGCCTGCGCCCCGGGCACCTGGCCGTAGAGCTTGCTGTAGCCGAACAGCGCGGCACCGCAGCCGTACTCCTTGACCTGGGTGGTCTCGCACTGCGTGTTGAGGCCCTGCTCGCAGAACCAGCACGAGCCGCAGGAGATCTGGAAGGGGATCACGACCCGGTCGCCGACCTTGAGGTCGCCGGTGTCGGAGCCGACCTCCTCCACGATCCCCATCGGTTCGTGCCCGATGACGTCGCCCTCGGTCATGAACGGTCCGAGCACCTCGTAGAGGTGCAGGTCGGAGCCGCACAGCCCAGTCGAGGTGATCTTGATGATCGCGTCGTTGGGCTCCTTGATGATCGGGTCGGGCACGTCCTCGACCCGCACGTCGCGCCGGCCTTGCCACGTCACGGCTTTCATGGGTCCTCCTCGTCTCGGAAGCAGACGACGTACCCAGCCAGGAGGTGCCCATGCCCTCCCTCAGACGCCCAGTCCGTCCAGGACCTCGGCGCCGGGCAGCTCTGCGGCGAGCCGGCCGGGGAGCAGCAGCTTGGAGCGGCGCACCCCGCTGCCCACGATGGCGAGGTCGATGTCGAGCACGGTCCGGTCCACGAGCAGCCGCACCCCGTCGGGCAGACCGACCGGGGTGATGCCGCCGTACTCCATCGAGGTCTCCTCGACCGCGCGCTCCATCGGGTGGAACGACGCCTTGCGGACGTCGAGGGTGCGCTTCACCAGGTTGTTGACGTCGGCGCGGGTGTCGGCGCGCACCAGGCACGCCGCGATCCGCTCCTCGCCGGCGCGCTTGCCGCTGACCACGACGCAGTTGGCGCTCGCCTCCAGCGGTACGTCGTAGGCCTTGGTCATCGCCGCGGTGTCCGCGAGCCCGGGATCGATCTCGACGACGCCCACCTCGCCGGCGTGCTCCCAGGCGGCCAGCGCCCGGGCGACGACGGGGGCCAGCAGGTCGGGACGGTCCAGCGCCGGGACCGCCTCGAGGTGCCCCAGGGAATGCGTCGACATGGGTCCAATCTAGAACTCGACGGACGCAAGGGACTTTTGGCCTGCCGCGCGTCCTGATTCCGGGTTAGGGTGCCGGAGCATCTGCACGAGGGGAGCTCGGTGAGCGCAATGTTGCACGTCTGCACCCGGTCACGCCGCGTTCTGTCCATCTGGGGTCCACCCGACTGAACCATCCTCATGACGGCCGTCCGGTGCAGGGCGGCCCGCCCGACCCGAAGGGATCACCCTTGTCCTCCATCCGAACCAAGCGCGGCCGCGCTGTCGTCGCCGCCGCCGCGGGACTCGCGCTCGCGGCCTCGCCGCTGGCGATGAGTACCGGCGCCGCCGTCGCGGACAGCCGCACGTCCCCCCACTCCGACTCGGCCCGCGCCGCCAAGAAGTCGAACAGCCACGAGACGCGGCTGCAGCTGCTGGCGATCAACGACTTCCACGGCCAGCTCGAGCCGGTGCCCACGAGCAGCTCCAGCGGCAAGGTGGGCTCCACCCCCGCCGGCGGCGTGGCCTACCTGGCCACCGAGCTGCAGAAGCTGCGCAAGCAGGCCGAGTACTGGGGCGGGTCGAGCCTGACGGTGGCCGCGGGTGACCTGATCGGCGCCTCCCCGCTGCTCTCGGCAGCCTTCCACGACGAGCCCACCATCGAGGCGATGAACCTGCTCGGCCTCGAGGTCAGCTCGGTGGGCAACCACGAGTTCGACGAGGGCTGGCACGAGCTCAAGCGCATGCGCCAGGGCGGCTGTCTCGACGACGGTGCCGGCGCGAACAACCAGGACTCCTGCCCCGGCGGCAAGTCGTTCGACGGCGCGGACTTCAACTACCTGTCCGCGAACGTCAAGAAGACCTCCAACGGCAAGACCCTCTTCCGTCCTTACACGATCCGCAAGGTCGACGGCAAGAAGGTCGGCTTCATCGGCATGACGCTCCAGGACACCCCCAACATCGTCACCCGTTCGGGCGTCGAGGGGCTGCGCTTCACCGACGAGGTCAAGACCGCGAACCGCCTGGTCCCGAAGCTGGAGAAGAAGGGCGTCAAGGCGATCGTGGTGCTGCTCCACGAGGGCGGCTTCCCGAGCTCGCTGGCGGCGGACGGCTGCGCCGAGGTCAGTGGTCCCGGCATGGACATCGCCAAGGCGCTCGACCCGCAGATCGACGTGGTGATCGAGGGTCACACCCACCAGCCGTACAACTGCACCGTGCTGGACCCGGCGGGCAGGAAGCGGCTCGTCACCAGCGCCTACTCCATCGGTCGTGTGGTCACCGAGGTCAACCTGACGCTGGGCAAGAAGGGCCAGGTCAAGCGCAACAAGACCATCGCCTCCAACCACGTCGTCACCAACGACTACGGCACCACGCCGAGCGAGGCGCTGACCAAGCTCATCGACCGCTACAAGGAGCTCGTCGGGCCGATCGCCAACGCGGTCCTGGGCCACATCGACGGCACCGACAAGGTCGTGCGGACGCCGGACGAGGACGGCCGTGACTCCGAGCTGGGCAACCTGATCGCCGACAGCCAGAAGGTCGACCCGAGCATCGCGCCGGCCGGCAAGGCCAAGCCGGTGGTCGCGTTCATGAACCCGGGTGGTATCCGGGCAGACCTGCTGGAGAACGAGGCCGGCGAGGTGACCTACGGCGCCGCCTTCACGGTGCAGCCGTTCAACAACTACGACGCGTCGTTCGACCTGACCGGCCAGCAGATCCTGGACCTGCTCAACGAGCAGTGGAACGGCAAGAACGAGGCGAACCCGGACTCGAGCGACCCGACCGGGGCCTACAAGGTCCTGCAGGTCTCCGGGCTGAAGTACGCCTGGGACGAGTCCGAGGCCGCGGCCAAGGACGCCGACGCGATCGTGGGTGACGTGCTCATCGACGAGAACGGCGACGGGACCGTCGACGAGAAGCTCGACCCGGCCAAGACCTACCGGGTCGCGGCGAACGCCTTCCTCGCGGACGGCGGCGACGGGTTCTCGACGTTCACCGAGGCGAAGGACAAGCTGCTCGGCGGTCTCGACATCGACGCCCTGGCGGCCTACCTGAAGGCTCACGACCCGTACAAGCCGACGCCGACGGACCGGATCAGCTCGCAGGACTGACCCGGCGCGCTCCAGCGTCACAGCGGGGGGGGGGGGCCCCCCCCCCCCGGGCGGGGGGGGCCCCCCCGCGCAAACCGGGGGGCCCGCCCCCCCATTCGCCGCCGGAGTGGGGGCGGCGGGAGTTCAACCCCCCCCTGATCACCGACCTGA
>JBQCEF010000060.1:0-8701 GCA_051960495.1 Nocardioides sp.
GGCGGGCGATGCCGCTGCGGTCGCGGCCCACGTCGATGTGCACCTGCCCGCGCAGGACCCGGCAGCTGCGGCGACCCGGGAGCTGCTGACGGCAGCGGTGCGCGAGCGGCACCAGGTCCGGATCGACTACTACGTGCCCGCCCGCGACGAGTCGACGGCCCGGGTCGTGGACCCGCTGCGGCTCGTGAGCGCGCAGGGCAACGACTACCTCGAGGCCGGGTGCCACTCCGCCGAGGGCCAGCGGCTGTTCCGGCTGGACCGGATCTCGGGCGCGCAGGCCCTCGGCACCCCGGTCGAGGACCACCCGGACGTGGCTCCGCGCGATCTCGACGAGGGGCTGTTCCAGCCGTCCCCGGACGACCTGCTCGCGACGCTGCTGCTCGACCCGCAGGCGCGCTGGGTGGCGGAGTACTTCCCCACCGAGGAGGCGGAGGAGGCCGGCGAGGGCCGGCTGCGCGTGCGCATGCGCGTCGCCGACCCCGGATGGCTCGTCCGGCTGGTGCTCCGGCTCGGCAGCGCGGCGCGGGTCGAGGAGCCCGCCGGACTGCGCGAGGACCTCGTCCGGACGGCAGCCGGGGCTTTGGCCAACTACCGCTGAGCAGATGCGTACGATGGATGTACCAGCTCCCGTTGCGAAGAGGACGTCATGACCGCAGAAGTCGTTCCCATGATCGCCGGTCTCGGCACGCAGGAGATCATCTTGATCCTGCTCGTCGTCGTCTTGCTGTTCGGAGCCAAGAAGCTGCCCGAGCTCGCGCGGGGGAGCGGTCGCGCGCTGCGCATCTTCAAGGCCGAGACCAAGGGCCTGCTCGACGACGAGGACGAGACGAAGAAGACCGAGGAACAGCGCCAGATCGACGCGCAGCGCAGCTCCGAGGCGGCCCACCGGGTGGAGACGCCCGAGGAGCAGCGCCACCCTGACACCGAGCGCTGATCGCCGGTCACGACTGCCTCTGTGATGACTGCTGCCGGCGTGCTCCGGCTGTTCCGCACCAAGCCGCAGCACCCGGTGAGCGCGGACGGCCGGATGGCCCTCTCCGACCACCTGCGTGAGCTGCGCGCCCGGCTGCTGCTCGTCACGGTGGTCCTCACGGTCGCGATCTTCGTGGCGTGGTTCTTCTACGACCAGCTGTTCAATCTGCTCCTCGACCCCTACGAGGCCGCCCGGCGCCGGCTCGCCGACAAGGGCGTGAAGTCAGAGCCCGTCGTCAACGGCGTCGCGACCTCGCTGCTGCTCCGGCTCAAGATCAGCGCGCTCGGCGCCGTCGTGGTCACCAGCCCCTTCTGGCTCTACCAGATCTGGGGATTCATCGTCCCCGGGCTGCACCCGCACGAGAAGCGCTGGACAAAGCTCTTCGCGGTGGTCGCCGGACCGCTGTTCGTCGCCGGCGTCGGGGTCGCCTACTACGTGCTGCCCAAGGGCATGGAGGTGCTGATCGGGTTCACCCCCGGGAACCTCACCAGCCTCATCGACTTCGGTGACTACTTCCGGTTCCTGACCCGGATGATGCTGGTGTTCGGCATCGCCTTCGAGATCCCGCTGTTCGTGGTGATGCTCAACCTCGCCGGCGTGGTGTCCGGCCGCGCCCTGGGCGCCTACCGGCCGTGGATCGTCGTCGGCACCTTCATCTTCGCCGCGGTCGCGACGCCCTCGACGGACCCGTTCTCGATGATCATGCTCGCGATCCCGATGACCGTGCTGTTCCTGCTCTCGGAGGTCATCGCCCGGATGGTGGACCGGCGCCGGGCCCGACGCGCCGCTTCCGGACTGGCCGGCCTGCCCGACGACGTCGCCTCCCCGCTCGAACCGCAGCGGGACGACGTACGACGTTCCTCGCTCGACGAGGACGACTGGTGAGCGCGGCGGCGGTGAGCCCGGTCGACGCCTTCGACCTGCCGGAGTGGCTCGGGACGGGCGAGGTGACCTGGACGGCCGTGTCGAGCGTCCACGCCGGCCACCTGGTGCGCGGCGAGCTGACGGGCGAGAGCGACGACGACACGCTCGTGTGCGACCTGCTCGGTGCCGACCAGGCGTTCCCGGCGCCGGTGCTCGACGACGGCTGGCGCCGGCAGACGCACCAGGCGTGGACGCACGGCCAGGTGCTGCTCCTCGAGTACGACGAGCGGCTCACGCTCGCGGTGCCGGGCACCTCGTTCACCGCGGACCTGGTTCTGGAGGCGATCGGCCGGCTCGCGAAGGCCGTCGGCGTGAAGCCCGGCGAGTTCGTCGCGGCGCTGCGGCTCTGAGGATCGTTCTCACGACGCCAGAGGCGTCAGCTCCTCCTCAGGCGCGCTGTCCCAGGCGATCGGGGCGAAGCGGGTGATGGGCGGGGTCTCGTGCTCCTCCGCGTCGCCGTAGACCCAGTGATCGAGGTCTTCGTCGGTGGCGTGGGGGTAGGAGGCGCGGAGGTGGCGGCGCTCGCGGGCTCGTTCGAGAGCCTGCGTCTCGAGGTCGTCGAGGCCACGTTCGCCGTGGTGGCGGACTTGTTCGAGGGCGTCGAGGAGCTCGGCGGTGCCGGGTGCCTGCTGGGCCAGCTTCTCCCAGAGCTCGCCGGCGGTCGGGTCGTCGCACACGGGTTGCTCAGCGGGGGAGATGAGGTGGGTGAGACCGGCGCGGGTGGTGTAGGCGAGCCTGCCATCGGAACGCCGGTGCAGAGAGGCCCCGGGGGCGTGCTTGGCGCGGTGGTCGGGCCGGCAGCCGGGTCCGAGGTTGGTGCTCGACGTTGCGCCCTCGGGGTAGCGGAGCCGGTGGTCGAGGTCGCACTCGGCCGCGGGGCGGGTGCAGGTCGGGGCGTAGCAGGTGGGCTGGAGGGCGACGACCTCGCGCCAGAGCGGGCCGGTCGGGGCGTAGGCGGTGGTGGAGAGCTCGATGCCGCGGCGGGAAGAGTCGGTGAGCAGGCGGTACCAGGTCGAGTCGGGGTCCTCGGCGAGCCGCCGGACCAGGCTGGCGGGGATGACCTGGTCGCCCATCATGCCGGGTTCGTCGGAGATGCCCATCAGGGTCTGGTAGGGGACGGTGACGTTGATGATCGGTCGGGCCCACCTGCCGGTGCCGGTGACGCCAGGGCGCTTGCCGCTGTCGATGTCGCTGTCGCTGTCGGTGTTTGTGTTGCTGCCGGCCTGGTGGCGTCCGGTGAGCAGGTCGACGGCGAGGTCGGTGCGGAGCTGGTCGAGGGTGCGTTCGTCGCCGGCGCTGCGGGCGTCGCGGGCGAGCAGGTCGAGGTGGTGCTCGGCGAGCTTCACCGAGACCAGGTCGGTGTCGATGGTCAGCGCCGCCATGCCGTCGCCGGTGGAGTGGCTGCTGACGTGTCGCGCGGCATGTCGTTTCTTGAAGCGGCGGTCGAACTCGCTGGGCAGGACCTTGGCCAGCACGTAGTGCACGCGGTTGCGGATCTGCGTGATGGTCTTGTTCGCCAGGTCGGGGCTGTCGTGGGCGGCGCGGTCGAACCAGTACTTCATCAGCTCGGAGAACCGGCCCCGAGCCTCGGGATGCTCGGCGAGGTCGTCGGTGAGCGCGTCGATGACGGGGCCGGCGCGGTAGAGGTCGATCCAGCCGGTGTCGAGGCGGGCGGCCAGCCAGGGCAGGTGCTTGTCGGCGACGAGGATCGTCTCGATGTCGGTGCGGATCTTGTGAGGGGTCTGGCCGGTGACGGGCTGGGTCTCGGTGATCGTCTCGGTCAGCGGTGCCTGGGTGAAGTGGGGATCCCGCGCACGACGGGCCTCGACGTCGGACTTCAGATGCTGGAAAAGGCGGGTCGTGGCCCGGGCACGGGCGGTCTCGCACCGGTTGGCCTCGATCTGCAGCCGGCGGGTGTCCAGCAGCAGGTCCCGCCCGACCGTGTCCCCAGCGGCGTCCGTGCTGAGTTCGTCCTGGCGGGTGCTGGTCAATGTGTCGGTACCGGTCACATGTGTCCCCTCGTCTCTCGGTCTCGACCCACTGCTCAACCTAGGACCGACCACCGACGGTTTCTGCGCGACGACGCGACGACGGGTTCAGTGAGATTTCTCTGAATGCCTTGCCGGGGCTTTTCGCTGGTTGGCGGGTAGGCCTCTTTCGTTGGCGCGAGGAACTCGCCCTCGCCGGTCAACTGCAGGCCACCGTCGTGGACGCGTGCCACCAAAACGTCGAACACGCCCGCCGCAGCCATCTACTGGACGACCTCACGCGCCGGCCGCGGCTCTGGACCCGGACTCCCAAACGGCGTCTCCGAGGCCGGACGATCTTCAGTCATGCTCGTGTCTACTACTCCTCAGCCGAGGAGCCGACTACTTACACAAACGATCTGACACCTCAGTCCTGACTGGACTGCCCGCGACGTTCAGCAGGAACTCACTGAAACGGCACGGATCGGCTCACACAGGACGTGTCAGTGAGAAGTCACTGAAACGTCCGGACAGGATGAGGATCGTCAGGGCAGGTCGTTGACGTCGGTGATCCGGACGCCACCGGCCATGGTGATGTCGACCTCCCGCAGGTTCGGTAGGGCCGCGAGGGGGCTGAGGTCCGTGACGGAGCCGCCCCACAGTGCGAAGCGTTCCAGGCGTGGGGCGGTCTCGATCCCGTCGAGGCTGCGGAGGCCAGGCACCATCGACATGCGCAGCTCGGTGAGTGTGTCGGCCACGGGGGCGAGGTCGCCGGGCGTCCGGATGAAGTCCGCGTAGGACACCGAGAAAGACTGCAGCTGCGGCAGGTTCGCCACGATCGCGCCGATGCTGCGGACCTTGGTCTCCCGGACGCGCAGGTGCTCGAGGGTGGGGTGGCCCTGCACGAGGGAGGCGAGAACGGGCGCCCCTCCTTTGCCGCCGAGCGGCGTCGTGAGCCAGCGCAGCGCTGGTAGGGACGACGGCTCGAGCACCCCGCGAATTCCCCTCACCGAGAGGTTCAGCGAGCGCAGACGCGACAGGGCCGACACCGGTCCGAGAGCGGCTGATCCGTCCGACTCGACGTCGAGGTGCCACAGTCCGGCCACCTCGCCGAGGGGGCTGAGGTCGCGCAGGCTCAGCCGCAGCGCGGTCGCGCCGACTCGATGGATCTCCGCGACGATGTCCGCCGGCCTGGCGTAGTAGTCGCTCCCGGTCCACTGCCCACCGGAGGCACGAATCGCCGCAGCCAGCGTCGCGTGGTACTCGCGCTCGACGTACGCGTCGTCATCGAGCCGAAGCGGTGGCACCGAGCCGTCACGCAGCATCTCTCGACATCCCTCCCCGCTGGTTACAGCTCCCGGGAGCTCAACACGCAGAACTCGTTGCCCTCGGGGTCGGCCAGCACCGCCCAGCCCGCGGCATCGGACTGACCCACATCGACCCGGCTGGCACCGAGACGCACGAGGCGTTCGATCTCAGCCTCGCGGTCCTGGCTCACATGGGGCGCGAGATCGATGTGCAGGCGATTCTTGACCGACTTACCTTCGGGAACCGGAACGAAGACCATTCCCGGGCCGACTCGCTCCCACGGCGTCTGCCGGATGACGTCGTCGTCGGCCCACGACGGGACGATCACGCACTCCTGGTCGGACTCGTGGATGACCGTCCAGTCGAGGGCCTGCGCCCACCACATCGCCTGCTTTTTCGGATCCTGGCAGTCGACCACCAACGTGTACCACCGAAGTGCCATGGTTCCCGTGACTCCTTTCGAGCGTCGTCGTCCAGCGGACTCTGCCAGACCGGTGACCTCGTCGCCTGGACGCGAGCACGTGCTCGCGTGCCGGCGACTGCGGATGACGGGTCAGGGCTGCCGGGCCGCAAGGACCTGCTCGCGCAGGATGTCCGCGTGCCCGCAGTGCTGGGCCAGCTCGCGCAGCACGTGCAGGTGGATCCAGCGCAGCGGCAGTGGGCCGCGACGGTTGCCGGTGACGACGTCGTCCATCGACAGTCCGGCCACGGCGGCGCGGGAGTTCGAGCAGGTCTCGACGTACGACGTCAGCACGGACGCGATCGTGTCCTCGGGGGAGAGGTCGAACGACGCGTCGGGGCCCGCCGGGATCCCGATCTCCGCGCGCGACCTTCCCGTGACCGCCTCGTCGAACCAGACCCGCTCGACGAAGGTGGCGTGCTTGACCAGGCCGAGCAGCGTGGTCTTGCTCGGGACGAGCCGCCGGCGAGCCTCCTCCTCGGTCAGCCCGTCCAGGCACTCGGCCAGCATCTGCCGGTGCTCGTCGACGAACGAGGCCAGCTGCTCGCCGAAAGGTGCGGTGAACGTCGACGACTCGAACGTGCTCATCCGCGCAGCCTAGGACGATCGCGGGCCGGACCGCCTTAGGATTCCCGGATGCGCGTTCTCGTCTCCGGCGGTGCCGGCTACATCGGGTCCCACACCGTCCTCCACCTGCTCGCCGGCGGTCACGACGTACTGATCGCGGACGACTTCGCGAACAGCAAGCCGACGGTCGTCGGGCGCATGGAGTCGCTCGCCGGTCGCCGGATCCCGGTGCACGTGCTGAACCTGACCGACGTCGACAAGACCGAGCACCTCTTCGCGACCGAACGCATCGATGCCGTGATCCACTTCGCCGGCCACAAGGCGGTGGGGGAGAGCGTCGAGAAGCCCCTCGACTACTACAGCAACAACCTGGTCACCACGCTGTCGCTGCTGCGCGCGATGGCGGCGCACGACGTACGCCGGCTGGTGTTCTCGTCCTCGGCGACCGTGTACGGCGACCACGCGCCGGTGCCCTACCGCGAGGACCACGAGCCGCTCGCCGCGTCGAACCCCTACGGCCGCACCAAGGTCCTCAACGAGCACCTGCTGCGCGACGTGGCCATGGCCGGCACCGGCCTGAAGGTCGCACTGCTCCGCTACTTCAACCCCGTGGGCGCGCATCCGTCCGGGACGATGGGCGAGGATCCGCAGGGCGTCCCCAACAACCTGATGCCGTTCATCGCCCAGGTGGCCGTCGGGCGCCGCGAGCGCCTGCAGGTCTTCGGCGACGACTACCCGACGGCCGACGGGACGTGCGAGCGCGACTACATCCACGTGGAGGACCTCGCCGCCGGGCACGTCGCCGCGTTGGAGCACCTCGATGCCATGGCCGAGCCGGTGCGCGCGTACAACCTGGGCAGCGGCCGCGGGACGAGCGTGCTCGAGCTGCTGCGGGCGTTCGAGCGCGCGGTCGGCCGCCCGATCCCGTACGACGTGGTGGGTCGCCGGGCCGGGGACCTGCCGGCGTACTGGGCGGACCCGACCCGGGCGGCCGAGGAGCTGGGCTGGCGGACCACGCGGACCATCGACGACATGTGCACCGACACGTGGCGGTGGCAGTCGCAGAACCCGGACGGCTACCCCGGCAGCTGACCCGGCCGCCGGTCGGACAGCTCGTCCAGCTTGCGCTGCAGCAGCTCTCGTTCGCGCTGGTTGCCGCACAGCCCTACGGCAGCCGCCAGGTCGTGCCGCGCCTCGTCCTCGCGGCCGAGCCGCCGGAGCAGCTCGCCGCGGACGCTGGGGAGCAGGTGCGACGTGGACAGGCGTCCCGACGCGGCGACCTCCTCGACGAGCCGCAGCCCGGCGGCCGGGCCACGGGCGTACGAGACCGCCACGGCCCGGTTGAGCTCGACCACCGGGGAGGGCGCCAGCCGGTCGAGCGCCTCGTAGAGGAGCACCACCCGCTCCCAGTCGGTCTCCGACACGGACGGCGCCACGGCGTGGCACTCGGCGATCGCCGCCTGTACCCCGTAGGCGCCGAGGCCCCTGCCGACCCGCCCGGCCTGCACCAGCGCGGCACGGCCGCGGCGGATCGCGGCGCGGTCCCAGCGGCGCCGGTCCTGGTCCTCGAGCAGCACCGGCTCTCCCGCCGGGCCCTCCCGGGCCGGAAACCGGGCCGCGGTGAGCTCCAGGAGGGCGAGCAGCCCGTGCGTCTCCGGCTCGCCCGGGACCAGGCGGGCCACCAGCCGCGCCAGCCGGGTCGCCTCCCGGGCGAGGTCCGGCCGCATCCAGGAGTCCCCGGACGTCGCCGTCGAGCCCTCGGTGAAGATGAGGTAGATGACGCTGAGGACCGCGCCCAGCCTGGCTCGTCGTTCCTCCGCCTCCGGGACGGCGAACGGGACCCGCGCCGCGGCCAGGGTTTTTTTCGCGCGGGTGATCCGCGCCTGGACGGTGGCGGTCGGCACCAGGAAGGATCGCCCGATCTCGTCGCTGGTGAGCCCGCCCAGGGTGCGCAGGGTCAGGGCCACCTGAGCCTCGGGGGAGAGGACCGGGTGGCACGAGGTGAACATCAGCGCCAGCACGTCGTCGTCGATCCGGTCCGGGTCCCACAGCAGGTCCTCGTCCGCGACCGGTGGCGCGGCGGCTGCTTCCCGGGCGAGTACGTCGTACCGCGCGTCCAGGGCGGCCCGACGGCGGAAGGCGTCGACGGCCCGACGGCGCCCCACCGTGAGCAGCCACCCCGCCGGCGTGGCGGGGCCGCCGTCGCGTGGCCACGCGACCAGCGCCTCGGCCAGTGCCTCCTGCGCCAGGTCCTCGGCGAGCGCGAAGTCCCCGGTGTAGCGCGCCAGGGCGCCGACGATCCGCGCCGACTCGATCCGCCAGACCGCCTCGACGGCCTGGCGCCCGGAGCTGGACGCGTTCAGAGCTGCCCGGTCGCCACCCGCCACGCCCGCTCCTTCTGGACCCACACGTTGTCCTGCGGGAACTCGTCGATGCTGGCCACCCGACGGATCTCGGCCTTGGCGCCGGGCCCGGCCATCGGGGCGCGCCTGGCCCACTCCA
>JBQCEF010000061.1:0-3670 GCA_051960495.1 Nocardioides sp.
ATCCAGGAGTACTCCAGCTGGAGCGCCTCCACCTCCGTGGCGACCACCGTCCACTCGACGCTGGCCGCCGACGTCACCATCGTGGCGGTGCGGGGGTGCAGGTTGCCGATGTCCTGGAAGTACGACGTCAGCCGTGCCCGGAGGTTCTTGGCCTTGCCGACGTAGACGACACGCCTGTGCTCGTCGCGAAACCGGTAGACGCCGGGTGCCGTCGGGATGGACCCGGGAGCAGGGCGGTACGTCGACGGATCGGCCACGCGCCAACCCTACGTGGCGCCACCGACCACGATCGTGCCGCTCTCGACCGTGACCTTCGCCGCCGGCAGGGGCTTCGGAGCCGGGCCTCCCGTCACGGAGCCGTCCGCGATGGAGAACATGCTGCCGTGGCAGGGGCAGATGATCTGGCCGTCCTTGACCTCGTTGACCAGGCACCCCTGGTGCGTGCAGACCGCGGAGAACGCCTTGAACTTACCCTTGCTCGGCTGGGTGACCACGACCTCGGCGTCGGTCAGGACCTTGCCACCGTCGACGGGGACGTCCGAGACCGGCACCTCGACGGGGCCGGACGCCTTGCCGCCGCCCGACCCCGCGCCGCCGGAGGAGGACTGCCCGCTGCCGCAGGCGGTCACCAGCGGGACCGCGACCATCCCGAGGATGCCGCCGCGGACGACGTCTCGTCGGCCGATGCCACGGCGGTGCTCGGCTGGCAAGTGCTGCTGGTCGTCCCGGTGCGTCGACATGGCGCCACCCTAGCCACGGCGGGCGCGAGCTACCTGAGGGAACGCTGTGAGTCACGAAACCCGGGGTGACAAAGGGTGCGTCATGCGATCGGCGTAGCAGGGCGTCGTCCCGGCGTCGGGTGCCCGGGCCGCCGGTGATCCCTAGCGTCGGCTTCGAGTCCGGGGGGCGTGGCTCGGCCGCTCGTCCCCCGGCCTCACCAGGCGATGGAAGTGGGGACAACCATGCGTGCAGGGCGAACGATCGTGCCGGTCATCTTGTCGGGGGGCAACGGGACCAGGCTGTGGCCGATGTCGCGAGAGCTCTACCCCAAGCAGCTGCTCCCGCTCCTCGAGGAGCTCAGCCTCCTGCAGCAGACCGCCTGGCGGGTGCACGGTCACGGCTTCGCGCCGCCGGTGCTGGTGTGCAACGACGAGCACCGCTTCGTGGTGCTCGAGCAGCTGACCGCCCTGGGCGTCAGACCACAGGAGATCGTGCTGGAGCCGACGCCTCGCAACACCGCTCCCGCGATCGCCGTGGCCGCACAGCTCGTTGCGCGCGAGGACCCCGACGCCCTGATGCTGGTCTGCCCGGCCGACCACGCGATCGACGACATCGATGCCTTCCGCACGAGTGTGGACCGGGCAGCCCGCGTCGCCGCCGAGGGTCACCTGGTCACCTTCGGGATCCCGGCCACCCGCCCCGAGACGGGCTACGGCTACATCCGCGCCGGAGAACCACTGTCCGGCCACCCCGGCTCGGCGACCGTGGCGGGCTTCGTCGAGAAGCCGGCCGAACGCGCGGCCCTGCGGTACGTCGAGGACGGCTCGTGGTCCTGGAACAGCGGCATGTTCCTGTTCTCGCCGCAGGTGCTGCTCGACGAGCTCGACAAGCTGCAGCCGGAGATCTGCGCGGCCACGGATGCCGCCCTCGCGGCCGCGCAACGCGACCTCGGCTTCCTGCGACTCGGCGCCACCCAGTTCACCCGCGCTCCTTCCATCTCGATCGACCACGCGGTCATGGAACACACCCGCAAGGCAGCAGTGGTGCGCGCCCTGTTCGCCTGGAGCGACGTGGGGAGCTGGTCGGCCCTGTGGCAGATGAGCGAGTGGGACGAGGCGGGAAACACCGTGCTCGGCGACGTCATCGACGCCGGCTCCCAGGGCTGCTACCTGCGTGCCCAGGACATGCTCGTCGCTACGGTCGGCCTCCGGGACACGATCGTCGTCGCGACCTCCGACGCCGTGCTCGTCGCGCACAGGTCGGCCGGCCAGCAGGTCAAGGACGTGGTGGAGACGCTGCGGGCCCGGGGTCGCTCGGAGGCGGTCTCGCACCGGGTCGTCTACCGGCCGTGGGGTTGCTACGAGGCGATCGACGCCGGCCCCGGCTATCAGGTCAAGCACATCACCGTGAAGCCCGGCGCCCGGCTCTCCTTGCAGAAGCACGCCCACCGCGCCGAGAACTGGGTGGTGATCAGCGGCACCGCCGAGGTGGTCCGGGGCGAGGAGGTCCTGACGCTGTCGGACCGGATGTCGATCGACATCCCCACCGGCTGCATCCACCGGCTGGGCAATCCGGGCGAGGAGATGCTCCACGTCGTCGAGGTGCAGACCGGCACCTACCTCGGGGAGGACGACATCGTCCGGCTCGAGGACGAGTACGGCCGCAACGCCGCCACGACCGCCCTGCGCTAGCCAGCTGCCGGCGTCACGGCCGGGTGAACCGGCCGGAGCGGCGCTCACACCAGCAGCATCGCGAGCCGCGGCCCCAGGGTCAGCAGCACGAGCAGCGCCAGCAGCCAGGTCGGCACCCAGCCGCTGCCGCGGAGCAGCGTCGTACCTTCGCGGCCGCGCAGGGTCTCGGGCAGCGACGCGGTCGCCTGCCGCAGGGCGTCTCGCCCGACCTGACCCAGCAGGACGAGCCCGAGCAGCACCCCGACCCAGGTCTCAAGCCAGGTCACGGGTCCGACCTCCTTCGCCCCACAGCACGAGAACCACGGTGACCAGCCCGACGCAGGCGGCGGCCGCCGGTCCGGACCACACGCCGAGGTACAGCAGGACGGTGGAGACGGCGATCGTGACCGCAAGGCTGCCGGTCACCGTGACGAGCACCGCGAAGAGCGGGTCGTCGGGCGCCAGGGCGCGGGCGAGAGCCGCTCCGGGCAGGACACAGAGCAGGACGACGGCCACGACCACCGCGATCGACGCGGGCAGCGGCGCACGCAGCAGCAGGGGCGCTCCGAGCGCCGCACCGATGAGAACCCCTGACCTGATGTTCATGACCCCTCCTCACGCGGACCGATCCGGAGGATCCGGATCGCGTCGCCGTCCGCCGGCACGACGTCCGCCCCGGCCCGGGCCACGAGCAGACGTTCGATCTCGTCGAGGACCCCCGGTGCTGCGTCGCCACGAAGTCGCAGCGACTCCTCCTGGGCACGCGTCACGAACAGGTAGGCGCCGGCGGGACTGGCGTGGGCCAGGTCCCGTAGCACCTGGTAGCAGTCGCGGGCATCGAGCGGCAGCTCGCAGTCGTCGGTCAAGATGGCGTAGCGGTAGTCGGCGTACCCTTGCGCCTTCCAAGCACTGGCGTGCGTCACCGCCACCAGCAGGGAGCCCGGCGGAGCCACCTCGTAGAGCCGGTCGACGCTGCGGACCTCCGCCGGCGTGAACGTGTCGAACGCCGCGTTGCCGTAGTGCCCGGTCAGCACCACCGCACTCGCGGCCGCCACGACGAGGGCGATCACGGGCTGCACGCGCGGGCTGGGTGGACGGTCACCGCGCAAGAACAGTCCGGCCGCGTAGTAGGCGGTGAACGGCAGGCTGAACAACGCCGACCGCATCAGCATCTCGCCGCCGTAGGACTGCACCGGCACCATCGCGAACGGGACGGCCACCAGCAGAGCCGGGGGGGGGGCGGGAGAGCCGCGCCTGTGCTTACCACCCCCCCCCCCCCC
>JBQCEF010000062.1:0-2841 GCA_051960495.1 Nocardioides sp.
CACGAGGCCACCGACTTGCAGGTCGGCACCTCAGAGCCCGTCTCGACGCCACTCACCGGACCAGCCGGGATACTCACCATCCCGGGACCCGCAGCGGTGATCAACCGCCGGAGTTCCTTACATGAGCGCTCCAGGCGGCTGGACTCCAGGACGGCTGGGCTCCAGGGGCCGCGACTCAGAGCTCGTCGACGCCCGCGTCGGACAACGAGCTGCGCAGCTTCTCCAGCGTGCGGGCCAGCAGCCGGGAGACGTGCATCTGCGAGATCCCGATCTCGGCGGCGATCTGCGACTGGGTCATCCCCTTGAAGAAGCGCAGCGTGAGGATGTGCTTCTCGCGCGGGTCGAGCCCCTCGAGCAGCGGCTTGATCGTCTCGCGGTTCTCCACGTGCTCGAGCGCCTCGTCGTCGCCGCCGATCACGTCGATCATGCTCAGCGCGCTGTCGTCGCTGGAGTCGGGGGCGTCGAGGGACAGCGTGGAGTAGGCGTTCGAGGACTCCAGGCCCTCGATGATCTCCTCCTGGGGGACGCCGATCCGCTCGGCGAGCTCCGCGACGGTGGGGGAGCGCCCGTTCTCCTGGGTCAGCTCCGCGGTGGCGGTGGTGATCGTGATCCGCAGCTCCTGCAGCCGCCGCGGCACCCGGATCGCCCAGCCGCGGTCACGGAAGTGCCGCTTGATCTCGCCGACGATGGTCGGGGTGGCGTACGTCGAGAACTCCACCCCTCGTTCGAGGTCGAACCGGTCGACGGCCTTGATCAGACCGATCGTGCCGACCTGGAGCAGGTCGTCGTAGGGCTCGCCCCGGTTGAGGAAGCGGCGGGCGAAGTGCTCGACGAGCGGGAGGTGGAGCCGGACCAGCTCGTCGCGCAGGCGCGACCGTTCGGCTTCGGAGATCCCGTCCTCGGCGAGCGCGTTGAACAGCGCGTTGCTGCGAGCTCGCATCTCGGTCAGGTCGTCCGCCCGGGTCCTGCGGTCCCCGTCGGTGCTCATGGTGCGGCTCACCCCGGTTCGGTCGTGGTCCGCGCGAGGGTGATGGTGAGCTGGTCGCCCTCGACCTCGGCGTTCACCGAGGTGGTGAGGGCGGAGAGCACCGTCCACGCGAACCCGTCCCGGCTCGGCTGCCGGGGGTCGTCGCACCGCGCGGAGACGGCGACGCGCAGCTCGCCGTCGTCGAGGTCGAAGGCACAGACAAGATCGCTGCCCTCGCGGGCCTGGGGAAGCACCATGGCGCACGCCTCGTCCACGGCGATGCGCAGGTCCTCGATGTCATCGAGGGTGAAGTCCAGGCGAGCGGCCAGGCCGGCGGTCGCGGTGCGCAGCACGGCGAGGAAGGCGCTGTCCGCCGGGATACGGAGCTCTACATCCGGATGGCTGTCCGCCACGTCGTGCCACTCCTTAGTGCGAGAAAGTACAGGTCGGGCCCGCTCGCCCCCGACCCCCTGTCGAGTCGAATCGTTGCCAGACCGCTCCCGCAGTCTGTCAGGACTCCGTCACCTTCAACCAGTCGGGTGCAGGCGTCTTGTCATGTGCTGGTTAATCGTGCCTCACGGTGCGCGGGTGCGGGGGCTGCCGCTCGCAGCGGCGTGTCCCGCCGGACACGACAGACGCCGGCCGGGGCCCGTCGATGACGAGCGCTCCGGCCGGCGCCTTGGTGGAGAAGCCGCGCCCCTCAGGCCTTCTTGGTCTCCCAGAAGATCTCGGCGATCTCGTCGATCTTCGCGAGCAGGTCGTCAGCGGCCTGCGCGTCCATGGTGCCCTTGGTGCCCGAGGCGCCGGCCAGCTTGGTGGCCTCGTTGAACAGCGTGTGCAGCTGCGGGTACTTCTCGAAGTGCGGCGGCTTGAAGTAGTCGGTCCACAGCACCCACAGGTGGTGCTTGACCAGCTCCGAGCGCTGCTCCTTGATGATCACCGCGCGGGTGCGGAAGTCGGGGTCGTCGTTGTCGGCCAGCTTGCCGATGATCGCCTTGACCGACTCCGCCTCGATGCGGGCCTGGGCAGGGTCGTAGACGCCGCAGGGCAGGTCGCAGTGGGCGTGGACTTCGACGGTCGGTGCGAACAGTCGCGCGAACATTCGTGGTCCTTTCTCTTCTGACTCGGGGTCATGGATGAGGTGAAACCTCCTGCGACACTACCCCCGGTCGACGAGGGTCACGCAGAGCGGATCCGACCGACCGATCCGGTGGACGGACCCTGCTGGGAGGATCTGTACCCATGACCTCCCCGTTCAGGCAGATCGGGCTCGCGGTCGTCCGCGGCCGCTCGATGGCGCCGACGCTGCGCGAGGGCGACCGGCTGCTGGTGCGGCACGGTGCCCGGCCACGTCCCGGCCGCCTGGTCGTCGTACGCCTGCCCGACGGGGTGGTCGCGGTCAAGCGCGCCACCCGGCGCGAACCCGGCGGCTGGTGGGTCGAGCGCGACAACCCCGCCGAGGGCGTCGACTCGTGGTCGGTGGGCGCGATCCCGGACGGCGACGTCGTGGCGCGGGTGCTCGCGCGGGTGTGGCCCCGCCCGCGACCGCTGTAGCGTCGGCCACATCCGGCCCGGCCCCGTTCGGCACCTCGAGCAGGTGTGGAAGACTTGGCGCACCGGGTGACCCCCGTGTTCTCGCCGCCGTCCCCGCTGCCCCACCGTCGCAGCAGCCTGCGGGACGGCCGATTCGAACCAGTCGAGAAGGAAGGCGCGTCATGGTGGCATCGGCATCGATGCACGACCCGGACGACAGCAGTGCGCTGCGCGCGCAGGACCCCGTTTTCGAGCTCCACCGCGGCGGCAAGATGGAGGTCGCCTCGACGGTCTCCCGCGCCGGGCCCGACGACCTGTCGTTGGCCTACACACCCGGGGTG
>JBQCEF010000063.1:0-2203 GCA_051960495.1 Nocardioides sp.
AGGACGCGGCGCCGAGAGCGTCCTCGGGCGTGAGCCCGTACGCCGCGAGCTCGACCACTTCGTCGCCGATGAGCCCGTGGGGCAGCACGCCGCCGGCGTCGGTGCCGGCGTAGATCGCGACCCCGGCCTCGTAGGCGGCCCGGATCGTCTCCTTGCGGGTCTCGAACAGCCGCATCATGTGGTCGGCGTACTTCGGGAACTTCTCCCGACCCGCCTGCGCGTAGCTCGGGAAGTTGCCCAGCTGCTTGGCGGTGGGCACCAGCGCGACGCCGTTGGCCACCATCGTGTCGATCAGGTCCGTGGACAGCCCGGTGCCGTGCTCGATGCAGTCGATGCCGGCGCCGATCAGGTCGGGCAGCGCCTGCTCGCCGAACACGTGGGCGGTCACCCGGGCGCCGTGCTCGTGGGCCACCTTCATCGCCGCGTCCAGCGACTCGCGCGTCCACGACGGGGTGAGGTCGACGGCCTCGCGCTCGATCCAGTCACCGACCAGCTTGACTCAGCCGTCGCAGCGCTGCGACTCCTGCGCGACGTAGGCCGGCAGGTCCTCGGGCTCGATCTCGTGGGCGTAGTTGCGGATGTAGCGGCGGGTGCGGGCCAGGTGCCGCCCGGCGCGGATCAGCCGCGGCAGGTCCTCGCGCTCGTGGATCCACGAGGTGTCGGCGGCCGACCCGCAGTCGCGCATCAGCAGCGTGCCCGCGTCGCGGTCGGTGAGCGCCTGCTTCTCCTGGACGTCCTCAGGCACGGCGCCGTTCTCGTCGAGCCCGATGTGGCAGTGCGCGTCGACGAGCCCCGGCACGATCCAGCCCTCGGCGACGAGCTCGGCGGAGGCGACGGGCTCGTAGGTGACCAGGCCGTCCACGACGTACAGGTCGCGGCTCTCGCCGTCGGGGAGGACCGGGCCGCGGAACCGAAGGGCGCTCATGGCGCGACCTTACCGATCACCGACACCGGTAACCTGCGAGCCATGGCCGACAGCGCGACCCACTTCAGCGACCCGTCCACGGTCGAGGCGCGGCGCACGTCCTTCGGCGCCCTCGCCGAGACGTACGACGCCGTCCGGCCGCGATGGCCCGAGGACACCGTCACCTGGTTGCTGGGCGACCCGGAGCGGCCGCTGCGGGTGGTCGACCTCGGGGCCGGGACTGGCCTGGGCACGCGCACGATCGCCGCGCTGGGCCACGAGGTCGTCGCCGTGGACCCCTCCGCCGAGATGATAGGGGCGCTCGAGCAGGCCCACCTGGCACCCGAGGTCCGCGCGAGGATCCGGACCCGGGTCGCGGCCGCGGAGTCCCTCGAGGACCCCGACCAGAGCCTCGATGCGGCGACGGCGTTCCAGGCCTGGCACTGGTTCGACGCCGCCCGGGTGGCGGCCGAGTGTGCCCGCGTGATCCGGCCCGGAGGGTGGCTCGGCCTCGCCTGGCACTCGTGGTCGAACCGCTCGCCGTGGCTGCGCGAGCTCGGGGACGTCGTCGGCACCCCGGAGATGGTCTGGGACCCGGACCGGCCGCGCTGGGCCAGCGAGCTCGACGGATTCGCGCCGGCGGAGAACCGGCAGTTCACGTTCCGCCAGCTGCTCGACCCCGACCAGCTCGTCGCGCTGGCGTCGTCGTGGTCCCCGGTCGCCGTGCGGGACGACCGCGAGACGGTGCTGGACGACGTACGAGCGCTCGCGGCCCGGTCGGCGGACGACGACGGGCGGGTCACGTTCGACTACGTCACCGACTGCTACCGCTACCGCCGCAGCTGATCGGCTACTTGAGGTACTTCGACAGGTCGGCCGGGAGGTCGAGCGAGGCCGGGTCGAAGTCCTCCTCCGCGCCCTCAGGCACGCCGAACGGGTTGGCGCCGGCGGACGGACCGGCCGTGGCCTTCTCCCGGGCGGCCTTCTCCTCGGCCGCCCGCTTGGCCGGGTTGCCCGAGCCGCGCTTGGCCTTGCCCTTCTTGGGGGCCTGCTTCGCCTTGGCGCGCTTGCCGCCCATGCCCGGGAGGCCCGGCATCCCGGGCATCCCCGGCATGCCGCCGCCCTTGGCCATCGACATCATCATCTTGCGGGCCTCGAAGAACCGGTCCACGAGCTGGTTGACGTCGGAGACCTGGGTGCCGGACCCCTTGGAGATCCGGGCCCGGCGCGAGCCGTCGATCAGCTTGGGGTTCGCGCGCTCCGCGGGCGTCATCGACTGGATGATCGCCTGGATCCGGT
>JBQCEF010000064.1:0-2424 GCA_051960495.1 Nocardioides sp.
GGACCCGGCGAACTTCGGCAAGCGCGAGGTCAAGCGGACCGTCTTCGAGCGGCCTATCCGGCTCCAGGACCTGCGCGACGGCACCCTGCCCGGCGCGGGCACCGCGAGCACCTGGGTGGAGGACAAGGCCGCCGACGGCGGGCCCGGCGAGATCGGCATGCGCCACCTGCACGCCACCCAGCAGATCGGTCGACTGGTGGCCGCGCGCGCGGACGAGCACGCCGCCGCGCTGCTGCCCGAGGAGATGCGCAAGGATCCCGCGCAGTACAGCAAGGACCGGTCCGCGCGCGTCGACGAGGCCCGGAAGGCACACGGGGACGCGCGCAACGACCTGCGCCAGTACATCTCCGACGCCTTCACGCGCGCGGGCGTGCCCGGCAACATCTCTGGGCTCATGGACCTGGAGCGACGGATCTCCAGCGAGAACAGGCGCATCGAGTTCTTCCAGGCCAACCTGGATGCGCCGGGCGGCGAGCACAACCAGTACGTCCAGACGCAGATGCAGGAGGCCAAGGCCCGGCTGACCGAACTGCGGGGCTATCAGGACGCGGTCGAGAAGGCGCTGGACAGCAAGCGGGAGACCGAACTGCGCATCCGGGTGGAGGAGGCGCAGGGCGAGTACGCCACCGTCCAGCAGCAGGCGCAGGATGCGCACAACGCGCTGGCGACCGCGCGCGCCAAGGCGCACCTGACCGCGATCCAGGAGGTCCGCGCGGTCGGGCCCGCCGACGGCGCGCAGTTGAAGTTGGCCACGCGCACCGCGCGCGGCAAGGACTCCGGCACCGCCGGGGTGCTGTGGGCCGAGAAGCACTATCCGACCGCGTGGCTGCGGCACGCGGCCGGGAAGGCGAACCCGGTCACCGTCACCACCCAGGGGCGGGGCAAGTACGACGGCTCGCGCATCGTGGTGGACAAGCGCAAGTCCCCCATCGACGGGGTGCCGATCACTGGGGAGACCGCGATCCACGAGGTGGGGCACCTCATGGAGGAGCGGGTGCCGGGGCTGGTCGCCGCGCAGGCCGCGTTCCACTTCAAGCGCACCACCAGCGGGGAGGTCGGCAGCCGCCGCCACGAGTTGCCGGTCCGGCTCAAGGACCTGTTCCCCGGCCACGGCTACCGTTCCACCGAGACCACCTACCGGGACGAGTTCGTCGAGCCCTACACCGGCAAGACGTACGGCGGGCGCAACTACGAAATCTTCACCACCGGCGTGGAGTCCCTGTTCGCCGGGTCCAAGTACCTCAACGGCGACGAGGACTTCCGCCAGTTCATGCTCGGCGTGCTGAGCACGCTGGGCCGCGAGGAAGGGTGAGCATGACCAAGGTCTGCGGCTTCGCCGACGGCATCTACTACGAGATGGACGTCGACCCCGAGGCGGAGGTGATCGACAGCGACCGTGACCCGTCGGTCTACGGGCTCGCCACCGGCTCGGCCCGGGTCGCCGGGCTGCTCCAGGTGCACGACGGCCAGGAGTTCGGGGAGACCCCCACCGGGCCCTTCCACGTGCTCGCCCCCGGGGACGCGGCCAGCATCTGCGCGGCGCTGGCCAACCTGACCACCGTCACCCAGGTGATCGGGGACCTGCCCTACGCCGAGCCCGAGCCGGACTCCCCCGACACCGTGTACTGACGCCGCGACGCTAGGGCCGGTCCCCGCCTACCTTCCGGGGCGGGAACCGAGCCCCTCCAGGAGGACCGTATGAGCGTCTTTGCCGCCGACCGCACCACTCGCCTGACCAAGACGGCGTTCGACGCCAAGACCAGCCCGGTCACCGACCCGGACCCGCTGGTCACGGTCAACGAGGACATCTACGAGCACTACAGCCTGCCCGGCACCACCGGCGAGGCGGGCACCCGGCTGCTGTTCAACGCCGGGCAGGAGGTCCGCCAGTCCGTGCTGGACCGGCTGTGGGCCGCCCCCGACGTCGTCTCGATCTCCCCGGCCACCGGCCCGGCGGCGGGCGGCACGGCCGTGCGGATCACCGGCCACCACTTCACCACCGACAGCACCGTCACCGTCGGCGGCACGGCGGCCACCAGCATCGTGCTGCACGACGAGCAGACCCTCACGTGCGTCACCCCGGCCGGGGCGGCGGGCGCGGTCGACGTCGTCGTCGGCAACGACTCCGGCACCACCGCCACGGTGACCGGCGGGTTCACCTACGCCTAGCGCGTGGGCTCTGCGGGGGCCCGGTTCCGCTTCGGCGGGCCGGGCCCCTGCCATGTCCGACGCCGCGACGCTAAGGGTGTGCGGCTGGCACCGTGCCGCCGTGACGACTGCCCTGGGGACCAAGCGCGCAGCCTGGCGCGAGGCGCTGCATCCGCGTGACCGCCTGGGCCGGTTCATCGAGGTCGGCGGCGAGTGCACCATCCTCGGCGGCGGCTCCGGCAAGGTGCAGGGCGCCTCCAGCAACGGGCGCATCAC
>JBQCEF010000065.1:0-16272 GCA_051960495.1 Nocardioides sp.
CGGCGATCCGGGCGAACCCTGGCCCGTCCGCGTGACCGAGGTCCCGGACGAGCCGACGGGCGAGACGATCAACCTCTCCGGCGGCGGGTTGGCCACCTCGAGCACTCGCGCCCGGCGCTGGCGCACCGGCGACGTGGAGCAGCACCACCTGCTCGATCCGCGCACCGGGCGCCCGGTCTCCGGCAGGTGGCGGACCGCGACCGCGACCGGACCCACCAGCGTGGCCGCGAACGTCGCCACCACCGCTGCCCTGGTGCTCGGGCAGGACGCGGTCGCGTGGCTCACCGAGCACGACGTGACGGCCCGGCTGGTCGCGGCGGACGGCTCGGTCACCCTGGTCGGTGACTGGGCGGACCGCAGCCCGACGATCCCCACCCAGACCCGGAGGAGCAGGTGATGGACGGCCCCTTCCTGTGGTTCCTCAACCGCGGCACCGGCCTCGTGCTGCTGGCGCTGCTGACCCTGGCCGTGGTCGCCGGCATCCTGGCGAGTCGTGGCCGGGCCGGCGGTCGGGTGCCCCGCTTCCTGACCCAGACCGTGCACCGCGACCTCGCGCTGGTCGGCGTGGTGCTCCTCGTCGTGCACGTCGCCTCGGCCGTGGCGGACACCTTCGTCGACATCCGCTGGTGGCAGGCGCTGGTCCCCTTCGGCGCCACCTACCAACCACTCTGGCTGGGCCTGGGCACGCTCACCCTCGACCTGGTCCTCGTCGTGGTGACGACGAGCCTGGTGCGGCACCGGCTGCCGCACGCGGCGTGGCGTGCGGTGCACCTCACGACGTACGGCGCCTGGGGGCTGTCCATCGCGCACGGTGTCGGGATCGGCACCGACACCGGCAGCAGCCTGGCGACCTGGGTGTACGTCGGTTCCGCCGGCGCCGTGACCCTCGCGCTGGCCGTCCGGCTGGTCGGACAGCTGCTGACCCGCATCGTCGGAGAGGGCGCGCGATGACCTCCACCGCCATCTCGGGCCTGGGCCAGCGGGGACTCCAGAGGTTGACCATCCGGTCCGGTCCGACACTGCTCCGGGGGCTGGCCGCCGGCCCGGGCCTTGCGGCGCACCGGGCGGTCCACGGTCGGCCCGCGCCGGTGGGCCTCGCCGAGCTGCGCCGGCTCACGGAGGCGGTGGGTCTGCGCGGGCGCGGCGGCGCCGGGTTCCCCTTCGCGCGCAAGCTCGCCGCGACGGCGGACGCTCGCGGCCGGCCCGTCGTGGTCGTCAACCTGAGCGAGGGTGAGCCGGCGAGCTTCAAGGACGCCGCGCTGGCGTTGGTGGCCCCGCACCTCGTGCTCGACGGCGCCGCGTCGACCGCCCGGGCGCTCGGGGTCCGGACCGTGCACCTCGTCGTGCCGGGCGAGGCGCCGGCCGTCGAGGACGCCGTACGACGTGCGACCGCCGAGCGCCGCAAGGAAGACCGCACCCGCTGGCGCCTCCACCGGGCCGACCCGCGCTTCGTGGCCGGTCAGGCCCGCGCGGTGATCGAGCTGCTCTCCGGCCGCGAGAACCTGCCCGTGACCTCGTGGCAGCCGGAGGCGGTGCGCGGCTTCCGCAACCGCCCCACGCTGCTGTCCAACGCCGAGACGTTCGCCCAGGTGGGCGCGCTGCTCAGCCGCGGGCCGCGCGAGTACGCGGACCGCGGGTCCGACGCGGCGGGCGGGACGACGCTACTCACGCTGCGCGGCGACACCGCGGCACCGCACGTGGTCGAGGTACCCCACGGGACGCCCTGGCGGGAGGTGCTCGGTCCCGACGACGTCGAGCGCCCGGTGCTGCTCGGCGGCTTCCACGGGACCTGGGTGGCCCCCGGCGGGCTGGTCGGGCTGGCCGTGGACCGCGACGAGCTCACCGCACGAGAGCTCGCGCTCGGCGCCGGTGTCGTGCTCCCATTGCCGGAAGGCTCCTGTCCGCTGACCCGAACCGCGGCGATCGTCGACTACCTGGCCGGCCAGTCCGCGGGACGATGCGGGCCGTGCCTCAACGGGCTGCCCGCGCTCGCACGCACCGTGCACGAGCTCGCCGCCGGGACGTCCTCGCCCGGCCGGACCGAGCAGCTCATCGGCCTGGTCACCCGCCGGGGCGCCTGCGCCCACCCCGACGGGACCGCCCGCCTGGTCAGCTCCATGCTGAGGGCGTTCCCCGACGAGCACGAAGTGCACGCGCGCGGGGAGTGCGCGTTCGCGGTCCCGGCCGGGGCCCGGCGATGAGCGTCCTGCGCGTCGACTGGCCCGCGTGCAAGGCTCGCGGGTTGTGCCACGAGCTGGTGCCCGAGGTCGTCGACCTCGACGAGTGGGGCTACCCGGTCGTCACCGGGGACGTGGGCGGTCCGCTGCTTCGAGCGGCCCGCGAGGCGGTGCGCGCGTGCCCGACACTGGCACTGCGGATCGTCGAGCCACCCCCGCGTTCGACGTAGCTGGTCCAGGACGAACGTCATGAGGCGGTTGTCCGTTGGGCCCTTCCGCTCTCTGGGAGCCGGCCACACGTTCGAGGTATGACACGTGATCGCCTCTCCAGCCGCCTCTCCACCCTGTCACTCCCGGCCGTCCTTGCCGCCGCTCTCGCGCTCACCGCGGCCGTCCCACCCGGCGGCGCGGTCGGGTCCGAAGCAGCGCCGGGACAGCACACCACGCTGGTCAGCCGGTTCGGCCCGCGCGACGCGTCGTTCGCCGAGAGCCTCGCGGTCGACAGCCACGGGAACATGTACGTCTCCAAGACCGTCTGGGGTGCGGAGGTGAACCGCGGCAGCATCGTGCGGGTCCGTCCTCACGGCACCGCGAAGCGCTTCGGCCCCCGCTTCGACCTCGGCGCGACCGGGATGCTCGTGGGTGTCGCCGTGAACCGCCGCGACCGGGTCTTCGTCGCGCGCTACGACTTCGGCGGCACCGCCGACAGTGAGATCGTCCGGGTCGGCGCGACTGGCCTGCGCACCGTCGCGACCCTGCCGCCGGGCGCCTGGCCGAACGGCTTGGCGTTCCACCGCGGCGATCTGTACGTCGGCGACTCCGCACTGGGCAACGTCTGGCGCTTCCGTCCCTCGGCCGAGGTTCGACACTTGAACCGGCCGTGGCTGCACAGCGCCCTGCTCGAGCCCGCGAAGGGGGAGATGATCGGTGTGAACGGGCTGGCGTTCTGGGGCGACCGACTGTTCCTCGTGAACTACACCCGAAACAGCCTGGTCAGGGTGGGCCTCGGCCGCAACGGACAGCCGCTCGCCCCGCAGGTGGTGACCCGGCGTGCCCGGCTGCACACCGCTGACGGGATCGCCTTCGACCGGCACGGCAGGCTCTGGGTGACGGTCAACGGCACGGGCGAGATGGGCCAACCGCTCCAGGACCAGTACCTGCTCCGGCTGAACCGACGTGGCGCCGTACAGCTCGCGGTCAAGGACGCCCGCTGGATGAACTACCCCACGATGATCGCGGTCGGACGCACCCCCGCCACGGCGCACCGCATGTACGTCACCGACGGTGCGTTCAACGGCGGCTCCCCCGATCTGCGGACGTTCACCGTCGACTGACCTGTTTCCCCAGGAGGAGGGGACGGACGGCACTTCCGTGGCGCGGCCGCGCGCGTAGCGTCGTGAGCGAGAGGAGTCTCGCGATGACTACCGAACCCATTGGCCTCGACTCCGACATCCGTGAGCGGGCGATCAAGCAGCTGAAGAAGCGCCGCGACTTCAAGGGCCACCTGTTGATCTACTTCCTCGTGAACAGCTTCCTCGTGGTGATCTGGGCGGTCACCAGCGGCGGCGGGTTCTTCTGGCCGGTCTTCATCATGGTCGGCTGGGGTATCGGCGTGGTGATGAACGCCTGGGACGTCTACTTCGCCGAGGAGTTCGACGAGAACGACATCCGCCGGGAGGTCCAGCGCCTGGAGCGGCACGGCTGAGCGGCGGCGCGACCCTGGAGCCTCACCAGCAGCCTCACCAGCAGGGCGGCGTCCGGTCGTGCCACGGCGCGGCCCGCTCCACCTGCGCGGCCCGCTCCACCTGCGCGGCGAGCGCCAGCAGCCGGTGGTCCTCCCCCGGACGCCCTGCCAGCATCACACCGACCGGCAGCCCGGTCGCCGTCGTGTGCAGCGGCAGCGAGACCGCGGGCATGCCGGTGACGTTCCACGCCGAGGTGAAGGGCGTGAACGCCTTCTGGTTCTCGAAGTCGCGCGCCGGGTCGGCGTCGTCGCGGATCTCCCCGATGCGCAGCGGAGGTTGCGCCAGCGTCGGGGTGAGGACCGCGTCGTACGGCGCCAGCGCCCGGAGCGTCGCCGCCGCCACCCGACGCAGCTCCCCCACCGCCAGCCCGAACTCCGGTCCGGACACCGCGCGGCCGCGTTCGGTGAGCCACCGGGTCAACGGCCGCAGCGCCTCCTCGCCGCCCGGGGGCAGCACGGTGAGCGCGGTGAGGACCGACCAGCAGGTCTCGAACACGGGCACGGCGTCTCGCGACATCGGCACGTCGACGTCCACGACCTCGTGGCCGAGCTCTTCGAGGAGCCGGCTCGCCGACTCGTAGCCGGCCAGCACGTCGGAGTCGACAGGTACGTCGGCGATCACGGGTGTGGCGAACCGGGCGACGCGCAGTCGCTCCGGGCGGCGGTCGCACCAGGCCAGGTAGCTCTCGCCGTCGGGCAGCGGCGCGGCCCAGGACGGATCGCCGACGGCGGGTCCCGCCATGACGTCCAGCAGCGCCGCCGCGTCGCGCACGGTGCGGGCCAGCGGACCGGACGTGCCGAGCCCGACCGGGTCGCCGTACACCGGGGCACCGCTGATCCGGCCGCGGCTGGGCTTGAACCCGACCAGCCCGCAGCAGCTCGCCGGGATCCGGATCGAGCCGCCGCCGTCGGAGCCCTGCGCCACGGGAACCAGCCCCGCCGCGACGGCCGCCCCCGCGCCGCCGCTCGAACCGCCGGCCATCCGGTCGAGGTCCCACGGCGTCCGCGACGCCGGCGCGACGTCGGGCTCGGTGTAGCACGGCGAACCGAACTCGGGGGTGCTCGTCTTGCCGAGACTGACCAGGCCTGCTGCCTCCAGCCGCAGCACGACCTCGTCGGAGAGGTCCGGGACGAAGTCGGCGAAGACCGCGGAGCCGAAGGTCGTGCGCACACCCGCGGTCAGGTTGAGGTCCTTGACCGCGGTCGGCACCCCGAACAGCGGGCCGCCCTCGCCCGTCCGGGACTCCGCCAGCAGCGCCTGCTTGCGGGCGAGCTCGCCGGTCACGGTCACGAAGGCGCCCACCTCGTCGGACAGCCGCCCGATCCGCTCCAGGTAGTGGTCGACGAGCTCGACGGGCGAGACCTCCCGCCGGCGCACGGCCGCCCCCTGCTCCAGCGCGGTCAGGTCGTGCAGCTCGGTCATCGCCCCAGTATGTCCGCACCTTCGGCGGCGGGTTCGGCCTGTCCAACGCGGCGGGGCGAGCGTAGGGTCGCGAGAACAACTCAACCCAAAGGGGGAACTTCCATGCGAAAGTTCGTTCTCGTGGCCTCGATGGTCGCTGTCAGCACCCTCGGCGCCATGGCACCGGCTCAAGCTGGTCCGACCGATCCGCGCGACAACGTCGGCTACTGCGTGAGCGACGACTTCTACGGTAACCAGCCGAACCGCGACGCCGAGGGGAACGTCGTGCCGAGCCAGTCACCCGGCCCCACGAAGACCTTGCCGGACGGCACCGTCGTGCAGGGCAACAGCATCGGTGACTACAACTCGGGTCGCGCCACCGGCGGCCAGCGGGTCAACATCCCGCAGCTCTGCCGCGCGGCAGTCGGCTGACCACGCCGCACACCGGTGCCGGGCTCGCCGCAGGGTGAGCCCGGCACCACCTGACTACCGCGGCGCCTCCCCCTGCCGGCGCAGGCCGAACGTCACGCCGTCGACGAGCGCGCCCCAGGACGCCTCGATGACGTTGTGACCGACGCCGACGGTGACCCACGAGGACTCGCCGTCGGTGGTCTCGATCAGCACGCGGGTGACGGCGTCGGTGCCGTGCCCCTGGTCGAGGATGCGGACCTTGTAGTCGATGAGCTCGAACTTCGCGACCTCGGGATACGCCTGCCCGATCGCCTCGCGCAGCGCGTGGTCCAGCGCGTTCACCGGTCCGTTGCCCTCCCCCGTGGTGAGGATCCGCGCACCGCCGGCGTGCAGCTTGATCGTCGCCTCGGAGACCGCCTCGTCGCCGGGCTTGGAGTCGGTGATCACCCGCCACGACTCGACGTCGAAGTACGACGGGCGCGTCCCCTCGACCTCCTCGACCAGCAGCAGCTCGAACGACGCGTCGGCCGCCTCGAAGGTGTAGCCGCGCGACTCGAGCTCCTTGACCCGGTTGGTGATCCGGGTGACGAGCTCCTTGTCGTCGCTGAGGTCGAAGCCCAGCTCCCGGCCCTTCAGCTCGATCGAGGCCCGCCCGGCCATGTCGGACACCAGCAGCCGCATGTCGTTGCCGACGTCGACCGGGTCGAGGTGCTGGTAGAGGTTGGGGTCGACCTTGATCGCGGAGGCGTGCAGGCCGGCCTTGTGCGCGAACGCGCTGGTGCCGACGTAGGGCTGGCGCGAGGCGGGCGGGAAGTTCGTCACGTCCGCGACCGCGTGCGCGATGCGGGTCGCCTCGCGCAGCAGGCCGTCGGGCAGCACGTGCCGGTCCAGCTTGAGCTCGAGGTTGGCCACCACCGAGACGAGGTCCGCGTTGCCGGTGCGCTCGCCGTACCCGTTGAGCGTGCCCTGCACGTGGGTGGCGCCGGCGTCGACCGCGGCGAGGGTGTTCGCGACGGCGCACCCGGTGTCGTTGTGGCAGTGGATGCCGACCCGGACACCGGTGGTCTCGAGCACGTCGTGGACGACGTCGGCCACCCACGGCGGCAGCATCCCGCCGTTGGTGTCGCACAGCGCGACGACCTCCGCGCCCGCGTCGTACGCCGTGCGCAGCACCTCAAGTGCGTAGTCCCGGTTGTCGCGGTAACCGTCGAAGAAGTGCTCGGCGTCGAGAAAGACCCGCTGCCCCTCGGCGCGCAGGTGGCTGACCGTGTCGCGGACCATCGCGAGGTTCTCCGCCAGCGTGGTGCGCAGCGCGAGCTCGACGTGCCGGTCGTGGGACTTGGCGACCAGCGTGACCACGCTCGCGCCGGAGTCCCGCAGCGCCGCCACCAGGGGGTCGTCAGCAGCCTTCACCCCGGCCCGGCGCGTGGCCCCGAAGGCGGCGAGCTCGGCGTGCTGCAGGTCGAGCTCGGTGCGCGCGCGCCGGAAGAACTCGGTGTCCTGGGGGTTGGCACCGGGCCAGCCGCCCTCGATGTAGCCGACGCCCAGCCCGTCGAGCTGCCGGGCGATGGTGAGCTTGTCCGCCACGGAGAGGTTCAACCCCTCCTGCTGCGCCCCGTCGCGCAGGGTCGTGTCGTAGACGTGGAAGGCCTGGTCGGTCGTCATCTCGGTCCTCGGGTTCGGTGCCTCGTCGATGCCGGTGTGCAGGAGCAACAAAAAGACCTCCCGTGGTGACGAGAGGTCGGCGCGTGCGGAGGGGGTCCGCGCGCGCTAGCTGATAATGATCTGCTTCTGCACGCCTCGAGTCTGCCACCGATGTCCAAGGGACGGAACCCGGTCCCAGGATCCGGTCGGATGCCTGCGACCACCCGGTCAGGTGGTTGCCGCCCGCTCCGCCCCGGGAGTAGACAGGCGGCAGGTCACGACGGCGGGAGGTTCTCATGGTGGTCTCGGTGGAGCAGGTGAGCGTCCCGGGTCGCGTGGCTGCCGAGGGCGAGGGCATCGGCCTGGACGAGCTGCACCTGGCGTCGCGCAACCACGCGATGCCGTTGGAGATGCTCCGCGAGGAGATCACCCCGCCCGGCCTGCACTACGTGCTGACGCACTACGACGTGCCGGCGGTCGACCCCGGAACCTGGCGGCTCGGCGTCGACGGCGTGGTCGAGGAGCCGCAGTCGATCAGCCTGGCCGACCTGGACGCGATGCCCACGCACACCGTGCGGGTCACCCTGGAGTGCGCCGGCAACGGCCGCGCCGGGCTGGTCCCGCGCCCGGTCAGCCAGCCGTGGCTGAACGGCGCGGTCGGCACCGCGGAGTGGACCGGGGTCCGGGTGCGGGACCTGCTCGCGGCGGCGCGCCCGGCCGGCAGCGCCGTGGACGTCGCCTTCACCGGCGTCGACCACGGGTTCGAGCGCGGCGTGGAGCAGGACTACGCACGAGGGCTGTCGCTGGAGGAGGCGACCCGCGAGGACGTGATCGTCGCGTTCGCGATGAACGGCGCGCCGCTGCCGGTCCAGCACGGCTTCCCGGCGCGGCTCGTCGTCCCTGGTTGGTACGGGATGGCGCACGTGAAGTGGCTGCGCAGCATCACCGTGCTCGACCAGCCGTTCGACGGGTTCCAGAACCAGGCCTACCGGCTGCGGCAGGAGCCCGAGGAGGACGGTGTCCCGGTCACGCGGATCGAGCCCCGAGCACTGCTCATGCCGCCCGGCGACCCGGACTTCATGAGCCGCGACCGGGTGCTGCGACCGGGTCCGGTCCGGCTGCGCGGTCGGGCATGGTCCGGATGGGGCGCGATCGACCGCGTCGAGGTGAGCACCGACGGCGGCGACACGTGGTTCGCCGCCGAGCTCGCCCCGCACGAGCACCGGTGGGCGTGGCGGGAGTTCGGCGCGGACTGGGACGCCTCGCCGGGCGAGCACGTGCTGCGGGTCCGCGCCCATGACGCCACCGGCCGGTCGCAGCAGCTGGACCCGGGCTGGAACCGGGGCGGCTTCACCAACACCGCGGACCAGCCGGTGCGGGTGGTCGTCCTCAGCGGGTGAAGGTGAAGAGCTGCCGCCCCAGCACGAGCGGCTCCGGCGGCGCCACCAGCCGGTGGACGCCGACCCGGTAGACGGAGTCGGCGGGCTTGTCGAGCGAGACCTGCTCGAACCCCGCCTCGGCGAACCAGGCACGCAGCGCGTCGGTCGGCTCGGCGCCGCCGTTCTGGTCCCGGAAGCGTCCGCGCGTCCACACCACGAACGCCCCAGGGGCGCACAGGTGGCGCGCCGTCTCGATCGTCCAGCGGGCGTCGTCGTCGGTGAGGTTGCCGAACACCCCGCACAGCATCACGAGGTCGGCCGGGACCGCTCCGGCATAGCTCTCGGTGACCCCCGCGTCGGCCCGGACCACGTCGACGCCGGCCAGGCCGTGCCGCCGGGCCAGCGCCTCGGCCTTGCCGGCGAGAGCCTCGTCCGTCTCGAGCAGGCGGGCCGCGAAGCGCTCGGGGTCGGGCTGCTCAGCGAGAACCTCGAGCAGGTCGCGGCCGTCGCCGGCGCAGGCGCTGACGATGCGCAGCGGCCCGTCGGGCGACCGGGAGACCCAGTCGCGGAGGGCGGCCTGGACCGACCGTCGTCGCCGGGACAGGTCCGACCCGGGATCGTCGTACGCCCGGTGCCAGGCGCCCCAGTCGGTGCTGGTCACCGGCTCACAACCAGTGCAGCACGTCGCCGAGGACGGTGCCCTGGCCCCAGGGGGCGCCCGATGCCGGCGACCAGGTCGGCTCGCCGGTGAGGTAGGCGTAGACCACGGCGGCGAGGAAGATGCCCACCGCGGCGACCACTGTCCAGCCCACCCAGGGGTCGTGCGAGGCCGAGGCGACCGCGCGGCGCACCGGCAGCCGCAGTCGTTTGGCGCCGGGACCCCACCACACCGTGAGCGCGAGGACGCCACCGAGCACGAGCAGCGCGAGAGACACCGATGGCGCCAGCAGCGCCACGGCCAGTCCCACCATGAACGTGATGAAGCCGGCCCACGCCATCAGCACGACGGTCCCGCCGGCGGCCACGACGAGGTACCACGGCGTCGAGGCCATGGTGAGCGGTGCGTCGTACCAGCGGCGACGGCCTCGCAGGTGCTGGCGCTGCCGCGCCGACTCAGACGTCCAGGACAGCGTGCGGACCGCCAGCGCGCCGACGGCGACGGCCAGTAAGGTGAGGTACGGCGCGACGCCGAATCCTGCCGCGACGACCGCGAACGTGCCGCCGAGGACGAGCTTGCGCTGCAGTCGGGCGACGGGGCTGGTGCGCATCAGGCCTTCGGGCAGCAGCCGGGGCCGCTGCACCGGCGACCCGGCCGGCGGGGGCGGCGCCATGTAGGGGGCGCGCGCTGCCTCGTGCCCGGGTGGGTCGACGGGCGACGGCACGGTCAGCGGGCGGGTCGGCGGGTCCACCCGAGCGGTGGGATCGGGGTCGGGCGGTCCGGCGAGCATCCACGGCAGCGTGAGTTCCTCGCGCTCGGGCTGCGGCTGCGAGGCGCGCTCGCCGCGCAGCGTGGCCAGGACCTGGCCGGTGCTGGGCCGGTCCTCCGGATCGGCGGCCAGCCCGGCGCGGACCAGGGGCAGCAGGTCGCCCGGCACCCCGGTGAGGTCGTGCTCGCCGCGACGGACGCGGTCCATGATCGCCATCGCCGGACCGGTTCCGAACGGCGGCCGGCCGGTCGCGGCGAAGACCACGGTGGCGGCCCAGGCGTGCACGTCGGAGGCGGTGGTGGCGTCCTCGCCGTACAGGATCTCGGGGGCCAGGTAACCGGGCGTGCCGAGCAGCCAGCCGGTGTGCGTCAGCCGCGGGTCCTCCGCGAGCCGGGCCAGGCCGAAGTCGATCAGCACCGGCGAGCGGCCCTCGAGGAGCACGTTGGACGGCTTGATGTCTCGGTGCAGCACCCCCACCTGGTGCACGGCGATCACGGCCTCGGCCAGGCCGGCGGCGAACCAGCGCAGGTCGGCCCCGGTGATCGGGCCGTGCTCGCGGACGTGCTGGTGCAGCGACAGCCCCGGCACGTAGCGGGTGGCGACGTACGGCGTCTCGCCCCACGGGTCGGCGTCGATGACCTCGGCGATACGCGGGTTGGTCACCCGGCGCAGCGAGGCGACCTCGCGGGCGAGCCGCTCACGGGCCTCGTCGTCGCCGATGATGTGGGGCCGCAGCACCTTGAGCGCGACGCGGGCGCCGTCAGGGGCCTGCGCCAGGTGCACCACGCCCATGCCGCCCTCACCGATCTTGGTGAGCAGGCGGTAGCCACCGACCCACAGGTCGGCCGGGTCAGTCGGCTCGGGCCGCTGCTGGTGCGTGGCAGTCACCGCCTCACGGTAGCCGAGGGCGGCCCCGACTCAGCAGACGCGGTGCATCCAGCCGAACGTGTCCTCCGCGCGGCCGTACTGGATGTCGACCAGCGCCTGGCGGACCTGCTTGGTCACCGGGCCGATCGAGGCCTCGTTGTCGCCGGTGCTCACCGAGCCGCCACGCCACTTGAGCGTGCCGACGGGGGTGACCACGGCCGCCGTACCGCAGGCGAACACCTCGGTGATCCGGCCCGACTCCACGCCCTCGCGCCACTCGTCCACGGAGAACCTGCGCTCGACGACGTCGTGGCCGAGCTTGCCGCTGAGCTCGATGATTGAGTCGCGGGTGATGCCCTCGAGGATCGACCCGGACAGCTCCGGGGTCACGATCGAGCCGTCGTCGTGGACGAAGTAGAGGTTCATCCCGCCGAGCTCCTCGACCCACTTCCGGTCGACGGTGTCGAGGAAGGCGACCTGGTCGCAGCCGTTGTCGATCGCCTCCTGCTGCGCGACCAGCGAGCTCGCGTAGTTGCCGCCCGTCTTCGCCGCGCCCATCCCGCCGACCCCGGCGCGGGCGTACTCCTCGCTCAGCCAGATCGACACCGGCTTGAGGCCCTTGGCGAAGTAGGCGCCGGCCGGCGAGGCGATGACCATGTAGGTCACGTGCTTCGACGGGCGCACCCCGAGGAACTTCTCCGAGGCGAACATGAACGGGCGGACGTAGAGGCTCTTCTCCCCCGCCGGGTCCGGGACCCAGCGCTCGTCAGCGCGGACCAGCGCGTCGACCGAGGCGACGAAGTCCGGCACCGGCAGCTCGGGAAGCGCCAGCCGCTTCGAGGAGCGGACCATCCGCTCGGCGTTCATCTCGGGACGGAACGTCCACACCGACCCGTCCTCGTGCCGGTAAGCCTTCATCCCCTCGAAGATCTCCTGCGCGTAGTGCAGGACGGCCGTCGCCGGGTCGAGGGTCAGCGGCGCGTAGGGCGTCACGCGCGCGTCGTGCCAGCCCTTCTCGGGGGTCCACTCGACGGTGAGCATGTGGTCGGTGAAGTGCAGTCCGAAGCCCGGGTTCGACAAGATCTCCGCCAGCCGCTCGTCACTCACCGGATCGGTTGCGGGGGTGACGGCGAAGTCGAGGGAAGTGTCCATGGGCAGCACCGTACCGAATCAGGCGGTGGCGACGCGGGCGGCGATGGCGTCGCCCACCTCGGCCGTACGGCGTACCGCGCCGTCGCGTGCCGCGAGGTCGGCGACCACGGCCTCCTCGACCCGGCGGGCCGCGTCGTCGAGGCCGAGGTGCTCGAGCAGCAGCGCCCCGGAGAGGATCGCCGCCGTCGGGTCGGCCTTCTGCTGCCCCGCGATGTCCGGCGCCGACCCGTGCACCGGCTCGAACATGCTCGGGTGGGTACCGGTCGCGTCGATGTTGCCGCTGGCGGCCAGCCCGATGCCGCCGGTCACCGCCGCGGCGAGGTCGGTGATGATGTCGCCGAAGAGGTTGTCGGTCACGATGACGTCGAAGCGTGCCGGGTCGGTGGCCAGGAAGATCGTGGCCGCGTCGACGTGCAGGTAGTCGACCTCGACGTCGGGGAACTCGGGGGCCACCTCGGCGACGAGCCGGCTCCACACCGCCCCGGCGTGCACGAGCACGTTGGTCTTGTGGACCAGGGTGAGCTTCTTGCGCGGCCGCTTCGCCGCCCGGGCGAACGCGTCGCGGACGACCCGCTCGACGCCGAACGCGGTGTTGACGCTGACCTCGGTGGCGATCTCGTGCGGGGTGCCGACGCGCAGCGCGCCGCCGTTGCCGACGTACGGCCCCTCGGTGCCCTCGCGGACGACGACGAAGTCGACCGCTCCGGGGTCGGCGAGGGGGCTGCTGGCGCCGGGGAAGATCCGCGACGGCCGCAGGTTGACGTAGTGGTCGAGCTCGAAGCGCAGCTTGAGCAGCAGTCCCCGCTCGAGGATCCCCGGCGGCAGGTTCGGGTCACCCGGCTTCCCGCCGACAGCACCGAGCAGGATCGCGTCGTGCTGCTTGATCTCGGCGAGCACGGAGTCGGGCAGCACCTCGCCGGTCGCGAGGTAGCGCTCCGCCCCGAGGTCGTAGCGGGTGGACTCGAACTTGACGTCGGCCCCCGAGGACACCTGCTCGAGCACCTTGAGTGCCTCGGCGGTGACCTCGGGGCCGATGCCGTCGCCGGGGATGACGGCGAGCTGGAACGTCTGCATGAGGCGCGACTCTAGTTGTCGTCGGGCCGCTGACCGCCGTTGTCTCGCAAGTCGAGTCCGTACTGGACCGCCTCGTCGGTGGCGTAGTCGGGGTTGTGCCGGCTGGGTCCCCAGTCGGGGTACATGTCGTACATGGTGGTGCTCCTTGGAAGATCGATGTGAAGGATCGATGAGGTGTCTACTTCAGGCGCTGGACTGCGGCTCGCGGGATTCCCGCGTTCGGGTGAGATGTGCTCCGCTGCCAGCGATGGAGACTCGATCCTCGGCCGCGGGTTGCGCGGTGCCGGAGGGTGATCTCGAAATGGAGCTCTGCGGTGGCTGTGCTTCAGATGCTCGCGGCGGAGATTCTTCGTAGGGCCAGACATGCCGAACTCCGCGGCGAGGTGGCCTTACTTAAGAGGCCCCGCCACGGCGGCTGATAAGTACGAAGAAGCTCCGCATGATGGATCTACCGTAACCATGCGTGCTGGCGCATGCACGGCAATTACCGAACCTTTCCGGCATGTGAGACGGGGTCTCGGCTCTTGGACGTGGCCGCCCCGTTTGAGAGACTCCGGGCATGAGCGCCCCACCCGAGCTGCCCGAGATCGTCTCACGTGCCTTCGACGTCTCGCGCCGGCACGGCAACGTCTCGTTCTGCCGCAACGAGACCGGCCGGCTGCTCGCGACGCTCGCGGCGACGCGCAGCGGCACCCTCGCCGAGTTCGGCACCGGCTGCGGCGTCGGTACGGCGTGGCTGCGCAGCGGCGTGCGCGACGAGGCCCACATCCTCACCGCGGAGCTCGATCCCACCCTCGCCGAGGCGGCGGCGGAGATCTTCGCCACCGACGAGCAGGTGGAGGTGCTGGCCGCGGACTGGTCGACGATGCGCGACCGCGGACCGTTCTCGCTGCTCTTCCTCGACGCGCGCGAGCCCAAGAACGCCGGCGCCGACACGATCATCGACCTCGTGGAGCCCGGCGGCGTCGTCGTGCTCGACGACTTCACCCCCTGCTCGTCGTGGCCGCCGGTCTACGAGGGCCGCGTCGACGCGATCCGCGAGCAGTGGCTCACCGACGAGCGCTTCACCACCGTCGAGGTGATGGTCGCCGAGGACGCCTCGGTGCTGATCGCCACGAAGCGCTGAGTTCCCCGGGCCTGCGCGGACCCGGTATGATTGTCGACGAGGGGAGTACTTCCCACGTCCCGACCGGTCAGTACGGCGTCCCACGGCGCCTCGGTCGGGAGCCGGCCCGCCGGTGAAGGAGACCTCAGACCCAAGAGTCTGAGGAGACCCGTGCTCACGTTTGCCGCTTCGCCCTCCCCCGCCGCTCTCGACTCGATCGGCTCGCCCCTCCTGTGGGCGGTCTCGATCCTCGCCGTCGTCGCGCTGCTCGCGCTCGACTTCGTGCTCACCCGCCGCCCGCACGAGGTCTCGATGCGCGAGGCGATCGGCTGGTCGGCGTTCTACATCGCGCTGCCGCTCGCGTTCGGCGTCTACATCTGGCAGCAGTACGGCTCGGACCGTGGTGTGGAGTACTACACCGGATACCTGGTCGAGAAGTCGCTGAGCGTCGACAACCTGTTCGTCTTCATGCTGCTGCTGGGCGCCTTCGCGGTGCCCAAGGCCCTGCAGCAGCGGGTCCTGCTCTACGGCATCGTGGGCGCGCTGGTGCTGCGCGGCATCTTCATCGCGCTCGGGGCCGCGGCGCTGTCGCGGTTCGACGCGGCGTTCCTCGTCTTCGGCCTGGTCCTCGTCCTGACCGCGGTCAAGATCCTGCGTGACACCCGGACCGGCGCCTCGCACCACGTCGAGGCCGACAAGATCCGCAGCGTCGCGGTCGTACGACGCTTCCTGCCCGTGACCGAGGACTACCGGGGCGCCCGGATGTTCGACCGCGTCGACGGCCGCCGGGCCGCGACCCCGTTCGCGCTCGTGGTCGTCGCCGTGCTCGCCACCGACATCGTGTTCGCCGTCGACTCGGTCCCGGCGGTCTACGGCATCACCGGCGACCCCTACCTCGTGTTCGCGACGAACGCGTTCGCGCTGCTCGGCCTGCGGGCGCTCTACTTCGTGCTGGAGGGCGCCCTGTCCAAGCTGGTGCACCTGGGCTACGGGCTCGCCGCGATCCTGTTCTTCATCGGCGCCAAGCTGACGCTGCACTGGGCGCACCTGCGCTGGGAGTCCGTGCCCGAGATCCCGACCCTGCTGTCGCTGGGCGTGATCGTCGCGGTCCTGGCACTCACGACGGTGACCAGCCTGGTCGCGTCGCGGCGCGCCGAGCGACGGGACCGCGAGACCGCGGACGTGTGACGCCGACGCGCCCCGCCTGGCACGGCCTACGTGCAGGCGGGGCGCCCGGATGCGGAGGCGCGTGGCGGGTGCTAGCGGCGGCTGATCAGCCAGGTGCCGTCGGCCTGCGCCTTGCCGGGGTGCTGGATGTTCACGAACACCGACTTCGGGTCCTTGCTGAAGTAGATGCCCGAGGTCTCGGCGTGCTGGTCCTTCAGCGAGGCGAACAGCTCGACGGAGTCCGCGAGCCCGTCCCCGTCACGGTCGGGCGTGGTGGCCCAGATGTCGCTGAACTCGTTGTCCTCGACGATCCACAGGTTGCCGTCGGGGCCCTTGGCCAGGTTGTCCGGGCTGTGGAACCCGGTCACCTCGGCGGCCTGGTCCTCCTCGGGGGCGTTGGACCCGGGCAGGACGAAGGTGGACAAGGTGTCCTTGGCGAGGTCGAGCGCCACCACCCGGTCCTCGCTGGTGTTGGCGACGTACAGCGTCCGCCCGATGACCTGGACGTCCTCGGGACGTCCGAACTCGGTGGCATTCACGTCGTCCGCGGCGGCGCGGCCGTCGACCACGGCCTCGTCCATGTCGAGCGGGACCCAGGTGAACGACCCGACCTTGTCCTCGAAGGTGGAAGAGGACCACCTCTGCTCGGCTCCGGAGAGACCGTCGAGCTTGAGGGCGTAGAGCTGGCCCTCGGAGAGGTCACCGCGCCGGTCGGGCACGAAC
>JBQCEF010000066.1:0-2136 GCA_051960495.1 Nocardioides sp.
CAGCGGGCGGCTCAGATCAGAGGCCGAGGGAGCGGCCGATGATCTCCTTCTGGATCTCGGTCGTGCCGCCGTAGATCGTCTGGATCCGGCTGTCGACGTACGCGCGCGCGACGGGGTACTCCATCATGTAGCCGTAGCCGCCGTGCAGCTGGACCGCCCGGTCCACGAGCTTGGTCTGCAGCTCGGTCGTCCACCACTTCGCCATCGCCGCCAGCGACACGTCGCACTTGCCCTCGTTGTGCAGCCGGACGCAGTCGTCGACGAAGACCCGGGCGATGCGGGCCTCGGTCGCCATCTCCGCGACCAGGAACCGGTTGTGCTGGAACTTGCCGATCGGCTTGCCGAAGGCCTCGCGCTCCTTGGCGTAGGACAGCGACATCTCGAGGATGTGCTCGCACGCCGCGGCGGCGATCATCGCGATCGAGAGCCGCTCCTGCGGCAGGTTCATCATCAGCGAGATGAAGCCCGAGCCCTCCTCGCCGAGCAGGTTCGTCTTGGGCACCACGACGTTGTCGAAGAACAGCTCGGCGGTGTCCTGCGCCTTCATCCCCATCTTCTCGAGGTTGCGCCCCCGCTCGAACCCCTCCATGCCGCGCTCGACGACGAGCAGGCTGATGCCCTAGTGCCCCGCCCGCTCGTCAGGTATGTCAATCCGCGACACCACGATCACCAGGTCGGCTATGATGAAATTGCTGATGAAGGTCTTGGAGCCGTTGAGGACGTAGTGGTCGCCCTTGTCGACGGCGGTCGTGCGGATGCCCTGCAGGTCGCTGCCGGCGCCGGGCTCGGTCATCGCGATCTCGGTGATCGTCTCGCCGCTCACTCAGCCCGGGAGCCAGCGCTGCTTCTGCTCCTCGGTCCCCAGGCTCGAGATGTAGGGGACGATGATGTCGGTGTGGACCAGGAAGCCCGGTCCGTTCACGCCGGCCCGGGTGAGCTCCTCGGCCATCACCATGTTGTAGCGGAAGTCCTTGACCCCCGGCCCGCCGTACTCCTCCGCGACGTCGAAGCACAGCAGCCCCTGGGCTCCTGCCTTGGTCCACAGCTCCCGCGGTACGACGCCGTCCTGCTCCCACTGGTCGTGGAACGGGACGACCTCCCGCTCGAGGAAGGACCGCACGGTCTGGCGGAACGACTCGTGCTCCGCCTCGAGGATCGGACGCTCGGCGCTCATCAGGACACCCACTCCTTCATCGTCGACACCACGGCGGCCGGGTCGTCGCCGACCGGCATGATCTGCAGGTTCGTCACGCCGGACTCCCGGAACGCCGCGATCCGCTCCTTCACGTAGGACTCGGGGCCGACCAGGTTGCACATCTCGAGCAGCTCGAGGGGCACGAGCGCCTCGGCGTCGCGCTTGTTGCCGCCGAGGTAGAGCTCCTGGATCTGCTCGGCCTCCTGCTCGTAGCCGTACTGCCGCGCGAGGCTGTTGTAGAAGTTCTTGCCCTTGGCGCCCATGCCGCCGATGTAGAGCGCGAACAGCGGCCGGGCGAAGTCGAGCAGGCCCTTCACGTCCTCGCCGATCGCGACCATCCCACCGGCGCAGATCTCGAGCGGCCCGAGGTCGTCGGACCGCTTTGCCTGCCCGGCGCGGAGCGCGTCGCCCCACACCGCGTCGGCCTTCTCCGGCGCGTAGAGGAACGGCAGCCAGCCGTCGGCGTACTCCGCGGTGCCGGTGACGTTCTTCTCGCCCAGCGCGGCGATGTAGATCGGCACGGCCGGTCGCTCCGGCTTGGTGAGCATCTTCAGCGGCTTGCCGAGCCCGAGCCCCTGGTCCTTCGGGAGCGGGATGTCGAAGACCTTGCCGTGGTGGTCGATGGTCTCGCGCCGGATCATCGCGCGGACGATGTCGACGACCTCGCGGGTGCGGCCGAGCGGCTTGTCGTAGGGCATGCCGTGCCAGCCCTCGATGACCTGCGGGCCGGACGCGCCGAGCCCGAGGATGGCCCGCCCGCCGCTGACGTTGTCCAGGCCGGCCGCGGTCTGCGCCAGCGCTCCCGGCGTGCGGGAGTAGATGTTGAGGATCGCCGAGCCGATCTGCACGCGCTCGGTCTTGGCCGCCAGGTACCCCATGAGGGTCGGGCTGTCGTAGCCGTAGGCCTCGGCGACCCAGACGATGTCCAGCCCGGCCTGTTC
>JBQCEF010000067.1:0-2194 GCA_051960495.1 Nocardioides sp.
GTGGAACCGGTGGGAGGAGATGGTCGCGGCCGGTGAGGTCCGCGACGCGGTGCGACGCAGGTTCCACACGGTGGTCGACGCAGCAGGTCTCGACGAGGACCGGGCGCGTGACTGGGTGGTGGTCCGGATGCTGCACAACGCGATGTGGACCGTGCGCGACGCCCGCGCGGCCGGTCGGGGACTCGACGCCGAGGACCAGGAGTGGCTGACCCGGTGCGTGACCCTCGCGAAGGCCGTGCAGGAGTGACCCGATGGTCCATGTCGAGGGGTCCTAGGGCCCTGGCCGGACCGCGGCGCGGACGGCTGCAATGAGGTCACGGGGCGCGAATCGGCTCCTGGAGCCCTCGCTCCTCGAGCTCCCGGCCGGGCGGTCCCGGCTCGCTTCCCCGGTCGACCGCCCGGCCGCGGGGTCGTCGGCAAAACCGTTGGCCCGCGGCGTGGCCGTCGGCCATGCTTGCCGGATGCGCCCCCACATCCACGCCGTGCACGCTGGTCGCGGCCGCGACGAGGTGTTCGCCGACCGGGTCGAGCGCACGGCGATCCGCAAGAGCCCGGTCACCGCGCCGGTGCACGTCGGGTTCGACGGGCTCGACGGGGACGAGCGGGTCGACCCCGACCACGCGGGCGCCTTCCACGCGGTCTACGCCTTCGCCCAGGAGGACCTGGACCTGTGGAGCGGGCGCCTGGGCGTCCCCGTGCCGCCCGGCCACTTCGGGGAGAACCTCACCACCGCCGGCATCGACGTCAACGAGGCGCTGGTGGGGGAGCAGTGGCGGGTTGGCACGGCGCTGCTGGAGGTGGTGTCGGTGCGCATCCCGTGCTCGGTGTTCAAGCGGTGGATGGGCGCGACCGGCTTCGAGGACACCGCCTGGGTCAAGCGCTTCACCGCCGAGGGACGCCCCGGCCCCTACCTGCGGGTGCTCGAGCCCGGCACCCTCGCCGCCGGCGACGACATCGTCGTCGAGCACCGGCCCGACCACGACGTCACGGTGAGCACCATGTTCGCCGCGCTCACGACGCGCCGAGACCTGCTGCCCCGACTGGCCGGTTTGGACCGGATCGACCCGGAGGCGACCGAGGCCGCGCGGGCGTTCGTCGCGGCGATGTCCTGACACCACCGGGCGGCCAGGGCCACTCGGCCCGGTCCCGAATGGCGAAGTTCCCTACCCAGGAGTAACGGCCATGTTCTAGGTTGTGGGCAACCATCCACCGCGGTCGGTGCGTCCCCGCGCGCCGCCCGGCAGAGAACAGGGAGTCCGATCACCCGTGTCCCCCGTGAACTATGACATGTCCTACGTCGACAACCGCCCCGGCAACGTCGCCGTGCAGTTCCGGGAGCGTGTGACGACGAGTCCGCATCTCGAGGCGTACCGCTATCCCAAGGGCGCCTCCTGGGAGTCGGTCACGTGGGGCGAGACCGGCCAGCGCGTCGACCGCCTGGCCGCCGGCCTCATCGCGGTCGGCGTCGAGCACCAGCAACGCGTCGGGATCGCGTCCAGCACCCGCTTCGAGTGGATCCTGGCCGACCTGGCCATCATGTGCGCCGGCGCGGCCACCACGACGGTCTACCCGACCACGATCTCCGAGGACGTGGCCTACATCCTGGCCGACTCCGAGTGCCGGGTCGTGTTCGCGGAGAACGACGAGCAGGTCGCGAAGCTCAAGGAGCACAAGTCCGAGCTGCCGCACCTGAACAAGGTCGTCGTCTTCGAGGGCAGCGCCGCCGACGGCGACTGGGTGATCACCCTCGAGGAGCTCGAGAAGCTCGGCGAGGACCTGCTCGCCGAGAACCCGTCCGTGGTCGACGACGCCATCGCCAAGATCGAGCCCGACCACCTCGCGACGCTGATCTACACCTCCGGTACGACGGGCCGGCCGAAGGGTGTGCGGCTGCGCCACAGCTCCTGGACCTACGAGGGCGCCGCCATCCAGGCCCAGGACATCCTGCACGAGGACGACCTGCAGTTCCTGTGGCTGCCGATGGCCCACTCGTTCGGCAAGGTGCTGCTGTCGACGCAGCTCGCGTGCGGCTTCGCCACCGCGGTCGACGGCCGGGTCGACAAGATCATCGAGAACCTCGGCGTGGTGCGCCCGACGTTCATGGGCGCGGCGCCGCGCATCTTCGAGAAGGCCCACGGCCGGATCGTGACGATGCATGCCTCCGAGGGCGGGCTGAAGGAGAAGCTGTTCAACC
>JBQCEF010000068.1:0-3853 GCA_051960495.1 Nocardioides sp.
TTCCGCGACGTGCTGCACGGCGGGCAGACCCTGGCGCTGTTCACCATCGTGATCGGTGCCGCGGAGATCGGCCTCGCGCTGGCCATCGTGCTGCTGGTGTTCCGCACCCACGGGCACATCGAGGTCGCGGAGCTGCGTGAGCTGGCCGACCGGGACGAGGTGAGCCCGTGAGCTGGCTCGTGCTGGCGCTGCTCGTCGTACCGTTCGCGTCCGCCGCCACGGTCCTGCTGACCGGGCACCACCCCGACATCGGGGCGCGCGGCATCGCCGTCGGCGGGTCGGCGCTCGGCCTGGCGCTGTCGCTGGTGGTCGCGTTCGCGCACCTCGGCGACGCCGAGCCGCTGCGGCACGTCTTCGCGAGCACCTCGGCCGCCGGGCCGCGCATCGAGCTGGCGGTCCACGTCGACCCGCTCTCGGCGGTCCTGCTGATCCTTGCCGCGACGGTGGCGTTCCTGGTGCAGGTCTACTCGCTGGGCTACCTGCACGGCGACCCCCGCTACCCGTCGTACGCCGCGCTCGTCTCGGTATTCACCGGCGCGATGACCACCGTCGTGGTGGCCGACGACCTTTGGATGCTGCTCGTCGGCTGGGAGCTGATGGGCGCCTGCTCCTACTTCCTGATCTCCCACCACTGGGAGCTCGGCGTGGCGCGAGCGGGCGCGGTGAAGGCGTTCCTGATGACGCGGACCGCCGACCTCGGGCTGCTGTTCGCGATCTTCGTGCTCGGCGACCGGTTCGGCTCCTACCGGATCACCACGATCCTGCAGGCGATCAGCGACCACCCGCCGGCTCGCGACCAGCTGTGGCTGCCCGCGATGCTCGTCGCGGTCGCGGTGATGGGCAAGTCGGCGCAGTTCCCCTTCCACACCTGGCTTCCCGACGCGATGCCGGGCCCCACGCCGATCTCGGCGCTGATCCACGCGGCCACCATGGTCGCGGCCGGGGTGTTCCTGGTCGCGCGGGTCTACCCGCTGTTCCTGTCCTCGCCGGCCGCGCTGACGCTGCTCGCGATCGTCGCGGCCGTCACGATGTTCCTCGCGGCGCTGTCCGCGCTCACCACCGACGACCTCAAGCGGGTGCTGGCGTGGTCGACGGTGAGCCAGCTCGCCTACATGTTCGGCGCGCTCGCCGTCGGCGCCTGGTCGGCCGGCGTGCTGCACCTGCTGGCGCACGGCGCGTTCAAGGCGCTGCTGTTCCTCGCCGCCGGGTCGGTGGTGCACGCGGTCGGCGGCGCCACGTCGATGGACCGGATGGGCGGGCTGCGCGAGAAGCTGCCCGACACGTTCGTGACCATGACGATCGGGTTCGCGGCGCTGGCCGGGGTGGTGCCGCTCGTCGGGTTCTTCACCAAGGACGCCGTGATCGCCGGCGCGATCGACGCCGTCGACGGCCGGCTCGTGTGGCCGTGGGTGGCGTGGCTCCTGCTGGCCTCCATGGTGGTCACGGCGCTGCTGACCGTGGCGTACTCGCTGCGCGCGTGGCTGCTGGTGTTCTTCGGCCCGCCGCTGTACGCCGGCGCCGACCTCGCCGCCGAGAACCTCGACCACCCCGGCGACGTCGGACCGGAGGAGGTGGAGCTCGAGCGGCCGCCCGTCGCGCCGGTGGTGCACGAGTCGCCGGCGTCGATGCGGGTCCCGCTGTTCCTGCTCGCCGGCATCACGGTCCTCGGCGGCCTGATGGTGGCCTACCCGGCAGCGCTGCTCGGGCCCGAGCACGACGAGGAGCTGTTCCACCTCGCCGAGTCCGCCGGGATGACGCTGCTGGTCGCGGCCGTCGCCGCCGGGGTGCTGGTGCTGTGGCGCCGGCACGGCCGGGAGATGTGGCCGCGGGTCGTGCTCCCGCACCCGCCGGTCGACCGCCTGTACGACGCCGGCCTGGTCCGGCCGATCCGCCGCGCCTCGCTGGTCGTCCGGGCCGGCGACCGGGACGTCGTCGAGTCCTACGTGCTCGGCGCCGGTGCCGCGGTCCGCGGGGTCGGGCGGCTGCTGCGCCTCGCCCAGACCGGCAACGTGCAGACCTACCTGATGGTGGTCGTGGTCGGGGCCGCCGCGCTGGCCGTGGCCGCGGGGGTGATGGCGTGAGGCTCGAGGAGGTGCTGCTCGACGGCCTGGTCGCGCTGCCGGCGCTGTTCGTGCTGCTGACCTGGGCCGCCTCCTACCGGCGGACCGACGCGCTCGCGGTCGGGGTCGCCGTGCTCGGCGGCCTGCTCGTCGCAGCGTGGTCGGTCTGGTCTGCGGTCGCCGCGACCGGGCTGGCCGACGGGGTCGACCGGGTCTGGTTCGAGGGGCTGGGCGTGCACTGGCACCTCGGCCTCGACGGGATCTCCGCGCCGCTGGTGCTGATGACCACGCTGATCGTCGCGTGCTGCCTCTTGTCGTTGCTGCGGCAGGCACCCGAAGGCGGGAGCCGTGCCCACCTGGCCGCCCTGCTGCTGCTGATCGAGGCCGGCGTGCTCGGCTGCTTCACGGCGCTGGACATGGTGCTGTTCTTCGCGTTCTTCGAGGTCGCGCTGATCCCGATGTGGTTCGTGATCTCGCAGTGGGGCGACGCCCACGACCCGGAGGGCCGGCGGCGGGCCGCGAACCGGTTCCTGGTGTTCACCGTGCTCGGGTCCGCGCTGATGCTGGTCGGGTTCGTGCTGGTCCGCTCGGTGGCCGGCACCTTCGACATCGTGGCTGTCGCTGCGTCGTACGCCCCGGAGGGCTCGGCCGCGGTCGCCGGCGCCGTGCTCGTGGCGCTCGGCCTCGCGGTGAAGACCCCGCTGTGGCCGCTGCACAACTGGCTGCCCGACGCCCACTCCAAGGCGCCCACAGTGGGATCGGTGGTGCTCGCCGCGGTCCTGCTCAAGCTCGGCACCTACGGCTTCGTCCGGTTCTGGCTGCCGGTCGCCGACCCGCGCTGGGAGACGCTGGTGCCGTTCGTCGCCGCGCTCGCCGTGGTCGGGATCGTGTACGCCGCGCTCGCGTGCCTGGCGCAGCGCGACCTGAAGCGGCTGATCGCCTACTCCAGCGTCGGCCACATGGGCTTCGTGGTGCTCGCGGTCACCACGTTCACCATCGGCGGCGTGCAGGCGGCCGTCTACGCGAGTGTCGCCCACGGCCTGATCACCGGCCTGCTGTTCTTCCTGGCCGGCGCGATCAAGGACCGCTACGGCACCGGTGACCTGGCGCGCCTCGGCCGGCTCTACGGCAGCTCGCCGCGGACCGCGGGACTGTTCGCGTTCGCGGCGCTGGCCTCGCTCGGCCTGCCCGGGCTGGCCGGGGTCTGGGGCGAGATGCTCGCGATCCGCTCGGCGGTCTACCCGGCCGGGGTCCTGCCGCGCGCGACGTTCGCGGTGCTGGCGGTGATCGCGGCGTTCGGCGTGATCCTCACCTCCGCCTACTTCCTCGCGCTGCTGCGCTCGATGCTTCAGGCCGAGGCGGTCGAGCCGGGGGCCGTCGCCGGCCCGGTGCGCGACGCCGCCCGCATGGAGTGGGTGGCCTGGTCGCCGCTGGTCGTGCTCACGCTCGTGCTCGGGGTCGTCCCCGGGGTGCTGCTGAGTCCGGTCGGGGACGCGGCCCGCACGTTCCTGGGAGGGCTCTGAGGTGGACGCGCTGCAGAGTGTCGACTGGCTGGCCGTCGCCGCGCCGCTGACCCTGGCGGTCGCGGCCGTGGTCGTGCTCCTCGTGGACGCGTTCGCGGGGCCGCCCCGGTCCCTGCGGATGGCGCTGGTGCCGGGGACGCTCACCGTCATCGCGGTGCTCGTCGCCGCCGGGTTCGCCCTGGCGCTGCGCGACGAGGTCCGCAACACCTTCTGCGTCGTGAAGCCGCTGCAAGGCCCGGCGCCGTGCTCGTTCACGGTCGAGCCGGTGAC
>JBQCEF010000069.1:0-4157 GCA_051960495.1 Nocardioides sp.
CCCCCGCCCGGGAGGCGCTGCCGGACCGGTTGACGCAGGCGCGCGCCGACCTGGCCGCGACGACGGCGCTCGCCGCGCGGGTCGAGGCGCTCACCCTTCAGGCGGAAGCGGCCACGGACCGGGCCGCGGCCGCGACCGCGCTGCCCGCGGCGGTGGCCGAGGTGGCCGCCTGCGAGTCGGCGGTCCGTGACCGACGCGACGCCGCGGCGGACGCCCGTGAGCGGGTCCAGGACCTCACCGCACGCCGTCTCGCGGGGATCGCCGCCGAGCTCGCGGGCCGGCTGGTCGACGGCGAGCCGTGCGTCGTCTGCGGCAGTGCCGACCACCCCGCCCCCGCCGCCGAGGGCCCCGCGCCGGTGACCGAGGAGGAGCAGCAGGCCGCGGATGTGACCTACGAGGCGGCGCAGGAGGCGCTGCTGGCCGCCAACGACGCCGCCGGCGCCGCCCAGCACCGCCTCGACGCCGTGCGGGAACGCGCTGCCGGCCTGACGGCCGAGGAGGCGACGCAGCGGCTCCACGAGCTTCAGCAGCAGCGCCACGAGGCCGACGCCGCAGCGGCCCGGTTGCCGGCGGAGTCCGAGCAGGTCGCCGCGCTGGAGCAGGAGACCACCCGGCTCGCCGACGAGGCCGCACGCCTCGACACCGAGCTCGCGGCCTTGCAGCAGCGCCGCGACAACGCACAGGGCCTCCTGCACGAGCTCACCGCCGAGATCGCCGGCGTGGTGGGCGAGGACGCCGCCGACGACCTGCCGGGACTCGTGCGCCGGCTCGGCGCGGTCGTCGATCGGCTGGGCGCCGCGCGAGCCGCCCTCGTCGCGCACGAGCAGGCCGCCGAGCACGCTACGGACCTGGCCGGTCAGTGCGCGGACACCGCGGCCGAGCACGGGTTCGCGGGTGCGGACGAGGTCCGCGCCGCAGTCCTGGACGCGGACGAGCTCGCCCGGCTGCAGCGCGGCGTCGCCGACCGGGCCGAGCTGGCGACCGCGGCACGTTCCACCCTCGCCGATCCAGAGATCCTCGCGATCGGCGACGTTGTCGCGCCCGACCTGCCCGCCCAGCAGGCGCTGGCCGAGGCCGCCGAGCACGCGGCGGCCGAGGCGTCCCGCCGCTACCACCTCCTCGACCAGCGGGTCACGGCTCTCGACGGGCTGCGGCAGCGCCTCGCGACGGCCCTCGAGGAGTGGGCGCCGCTGCGCACCGAGTACCTCCGCGCCGAGTCGATGTCGCGCCTGGTCCGCGGGCAGGGCACCGACAATCACCTCCAGATGCGGCTCTCGGCCTACGTGCTCGCCACCCGGCTCGACCAGGTCCTCGACGCCGCCAACGAGCGGCTCTCGCACATGCGCGACCAGCGCTACCTGCTCCAGCGCACCGGCCGGGCCAGCCGCAAGGGCGCTCAGGCCGGGCTCGGCCTCGAGGTGGTCGACCAGTGGACCGGCGACGTGCGTGAGCCGTCGACCCTCTCCGGCGGCGAGACGTTCGTCGTCTCGCTGTCGCTGGCCCTCGGACTGGCCGACGTGGTGACCCAGGAGGCCGGCGGCACCGAGATCGAGACCCTCTTCGTCGACGAGGGTTTCGGCACGCTCGACGCCGACACCCTCGACGACGTGATGGACCGGCTCGACGGCCTGCGGGCCGGCGGCCGGACCGTCGGGGTGGTCAGCCACGTGACCGAGTTGCGCACCCGCATCCCCGCGCAGCTCCACGTGCACAAGTCGCCGCGAGGTTCCACGATCCGCGCCGAGACGCTGGTCGGCTGACCGTGGCCGACCCGTCCGCACGGATGCTCGCGGTGGTCGACATCGATGGCGTGCTCGCCGACGTCCGGCACCGCCTCCACCACGTGGCGGCACGGCCGAAGGACTGGCGCGCGTTCTTCGCCGCCGCCCCGGACGACCCGCTGCTCGAGGAGGGCGCCCGGGTGGCCCACGCGCTGGCGCAGGTGCACGACGTCGCCTACCTCTCCGGCCGTCCCGAGACGTGCCGGGAGGACACGATCTCCTGGCTCGAGCGCCACGACCTCCCGGCCGGTGAGCTGACCCTGCGCCCCCACGACGACCGCCGCCCGGGCCGGTTCTACAAGGTCGACGTGCTGCGCCGGTTCGCACGGACCCGCAGCATCGCCGTGCTCGTCGACGACGACCCGATGGTGTGCGAGGCGGCTCGGGCCGCGGGCTTCGACGTACTGCCGGCCACCTGGATGGGCGAGGAGCCGGACCTGCTCGAGGCGCAGGAGCTCGACGGCGAGACCTGAACCGCCGACCCCTTGCGACAAATCGCTTGCCCGGCGACATAACCTCTGGCGCATGACCACGTCGCACCCGATCGACCCGGCCTTCACCGCGCTTCCCTACCGGCGGCTCGCCGACGCGGCGCTCGCCCGCGCCCGGGACTTCCACGTCAGCCACGCCGACTTCCGCTTCGAGCGCGTGCGCGGCCAGAACATCTCCGTGCGCGACGGGCGGCTGCGCGGGGCGTCCGACACCGAGGACCTCGGCTACGCCGTGCGGGTGATCCTCAACGGGGCGTGGGGCTTCGCGTCGGGCGTGATCATGACGCCCGAAGCCGCGGTCCAGGTGGCCGAGTCGGCGGTCCGGGCCGCCCAGGTGGCCGCCGCGATGACCACCACACCGGTCGAGCTGGCTGCGGAGCCGACGTACGACGACGTCGAGTGGGTCAGCGCCTACGAGACGGACCCGCTCGCCGTATCGCTGGCGGACAAGGTCGCGCTGCTCACCGACTGGTCGCGCCGGCTGTACGACGCCGCCGGGGTCGCGCACTCGGGCGGCCTGGTCAAGCAGGTCGTGGAGAACAAGTTCTACACCGACCTCGCGGGGACGACGACGACCCAGCAGCGCGTCCGCATGCTCCCCGAGTTCGAGGTGCACGGGGTCGACGAGGCCACCGGGGTCTTCGACTCGATGCGCACGATCGCGCCGCCCGCCGGGCGCGGCTGGGAGTACCTCACCGGGAACCACCACGACTGGGAGCGCGAGCTCGCCGAGCTGCCCGAGCTGCTGGCCGAGAAGCTCGCCGCGCCGTCGGTCGAGGCCGGCCGGTACGACCTGGTCATCCACCCGTCCAACCTGTGGCTGACGATCCACGAGTCGATCGGGCACGCCACCGAGCTCGACCGGGCGCTCGGCTACGAGGCCAACTACGCGGGCACGTCGTTCGCCACGATCGACAAGCTGAACTCGCTGCAGTACGGCTCGCCGGTCATGAACGTCACCGGGGACCGCACCGTCGAGCACGGTCTCGCGACCATCGGCTACGACGACGAGGGGGTGCAGGCGCAGAGCTGGGACATCGTCAAGGACGGCGTGCTCGTCGGCTACCAGCTCGACCGGTCGATGGCGCACGAGCACGGCGCCGCGCTCAACGGCGGGCGCTCCAACGGCTGCGCCTACGCCGACTCCCCCAGCCACATCCCGATCCAGCGGATGGCGAACGTCTCGCTGCAGCCCGCCCGGGACGGCGACGGCCGTGGCCCCAGCACTGATGACCTGATCGGCCGGGTCGAGCGTGGGCTCTACGTCGTGGGCGACAAGTCCTGGAGCATCGACATGCAGCGCTACAACTTCCAGTTCACCGGCCAGCGGTTCTACCGGATCGAGAACGGCCGCCTGGCCGGGCAGGTGCGCGACGTGGCCTACCAGGCGACCACCACGGAGTTCTGGAACTCCATGGAGGCCGTCGGCGGCCCCGACACGTGGGTGCTCGGCGGCGCCTTCAACTGCGGCAAGGCGCAGCCCGGGCAGGTCGCGTCGGTCTCGCACGGCTGCCCCACGTCGCTGTTCCGCGACGTCCGCATCCTCAACACCACGGCCGAAGCCGCCCACTGACCTCCCGGGGCCCCACGCCCCGCGCACCCCTAGGAGCATGATGAAGGCACCGACTCCCCAGGAGCATGTGGAGCACGCGCTGAAGGCGTCCGGCTCGGACGACTGCATCGCGATCGTCCGGGACTCGACCCGGGCCAACCTGCGCTGGGCCAACAACACGCTGACCACCAACGGCGTGATGCACGACGTCACGCTGACCGTCGTGGCCTTCAGCAACGGCGCCGGGGGCGTGGCCGCGGGGTCGGTGACCGCCAGCGCGTCCACCCGCGAGCAGGTCGAGCGGATCGTCACGGCGGCCGACGCCGCGGCGGC
>JBQCEF010000070.1:0-6136 GCA_051960495.1 Nocardioides sp.
TGCCCCGCAGCGGTCTTGGTCGGTGGTCCGGCCTACGGTGGCGAGATGACGACCACCGCACTCGCCGACAGCCGCGCCGAGACCGCCGAGCGGGTCATCACCGCGATGGCCGGGCCGGACGCCCGGCTGCGGGAGGACCAGCTCACGGCGGTGGCCGCGCTGTGCGAGCCGGCCGCGCGCGTCCAGGTCGTGCAGGCCACCGGCTGGGGCAAGTCGGCGGTCTACTGGGCGGCCACCGCGATCCGCCGCTCCGAGGGCGCCGGGCCGACCCTCGTGGTCTCGCCGCTGCTGTCGCTGATGCGCGACCAGGTCGCAGCCGCGGCGCGGGCGGGACTGCGCGCGGCCACCCTGAACTCCTCCAACATCGACGCCTGGTCGTCGATCGAGGCGGACCTCCAGGCAGGCGACATCGACGTGCTGCTGGTCTCGCCGGAGCGGCTGGCCAATCCCGGCTTCGGGCGTCGGGTGCTCGACGGGCTCAGCGGCCGGCTCGGCATGGTCGTGATCGACGAGGCGCACGCGGTGTCGGACTGGGGCCACGACTTCCGCCCCGACTACCGGCGGGTCTCCGACGTGCTGCAGCGGCTCAACCCGGACACCCCGGTGCTCGCGACGACCGCGACCGCCAACCAGCGGGTCACCGACGACGTGGCGCAGCAGCTCGGTGGGCTCGACGGTCAGGATCACCGGACGCTGGTGCTGCGCGGACAGCTCGCCCGCCGCAGCCTGGAACTGTCGGTCGTCGACCGGCTCACCCCGCTCGAGCGGTACGCCTGGGTCGTCGACCACCTGCCGAGGCTGCCGGGCTCCGGCATCGTCTACACGCTCACCGTCGCGGACGCGGAGCGGCTGGCCGCGGCCGTGGCCGAGGTGCACCCTGACGTCCCCGTCGCCGCCTACACCGGCCAGCTCGAACCCGCCCGCCGCGAGGAGCTCGAGGACGCCCTGCGGGACAACCGGCTCAAGGCGTTGATCGCCACGAGTGCGCTCGGGATGGGCTACGACAAGCCCGACCTCGGCTTCGTAGTACACGTCGGGGCGCCGCCGTCGCCGGTGTCCTACTACCAGCAGGTCGGCCGTGCCGGGCGCGCGATCGAGCACGCGCACGCCGTGCTGCTGCCGTCCGACGCGGACACGGGCGTCTGGGACTACTTCGCGACCGCGACGATCCCGGTGCCCGAGCAGGTGCAGCGGGTGCTGGCCGTGCTGTCTACCGAGGAGCCGCTGTCGGTGGCGGCGGTCGAGGCGCAGTCCGGCGTACGACGCGGCCGCGTCGAGCTGATGCTCAAGCAGCTCGCCGTCGACGAGGTCGTCGCCCGGGTCGAGTCCGGGTGGCTCGCGACCGGCAAGGAGTGGGAGTACGACTCCGCCCACTACGACGGGGTCGTCGCCGTGCGTCGCCGCGAGGCGGACATCATGCGGGCCTACACGCGCGGAGAGCGCTGCCTGATGGAGCTGCTCCAGGAGTCCCTCGACGACCCGCACGCCGAGCCGTGCGGCCGGTGCTCGGTCTGCCGCGGCGGCCTGCCCGAGGACCTGACCGGCACGCCCCAGCCCGAGACCGTCGCCGCGGTGACGAAGGTGCTCCGGGGCGAGGTGCACGTGCTGGAGCCGCGCAAGATGTGGCCCGGTGGCGCGTTCGGCTCGCGCGGGCGGATCGCGCCCGGCGAGATGGCCGAGACCGGTCGCACGCTGATCCACGCCGACGCCCCGGAGTGGCGCGAGGCCGTCGCGGCGATGTTCGGCCGGGATGCCCCCGCGCCCGATGACGTCCGCGAGGCGGCGGTCCGGCTGCTGTCCGGCTGGCGCTCGTCGTGGTCGCAGCGGCCCGAGATCGTGGTCGACCTGCCGGCGGCCGGGTTCCCGGCGCTGACCGGTTCGGTGGCCGACCACATCGCCGAGGTCGGCCGGCTCGACCGGGCCTCGATGCCGATGCCGGGCAGCCGCCCGGACCTGCGCGAGCTCAGCTCGGCGGACGAGGCGGCGCTGTGGCGCGACGCGATCACGCCCGGCACGGTGCCGCCCGAGGTCGCCGGCCGGTCCGTGCTGCTCGTCGTCGACGCCACCTCGTCGCTGTGGCCGATCACGGTCGCGGCCGCGGCGTTGCGGCGTGGCGGGGCGGCCGTCGTACTCCCGATGCTGCTGCACCGCCGCCCCTGACCTGCGGCCGCTCGCCTGACCTGCGGCCGCTCGCCTGACCTGCGGCCGCTCGCCGCAACGTCATACATCTGGAGGTCTATAGCGCTCGGAACGTATGACGTCCCGCACGCCGCGCCGCCTGTCGCCCACGTCAGGCCGCGGAGTCGGCGAGCAAACCGGTGTCCTCGATCGCCCGCCAGATCTCGTCGCGGTGCTTGAGCAGCACCCGCGGCGTGTAGTGCAGCCGGTCGCGCCACACCGGCACGCCCTTGTAGATCGGCTCGCAGATCGGCGCCGTCGGACAGACGATCGGGTTCAGGTCGAGGTCGGCGACGTCCGGGTTCTCGGCCGACTCGGTGCGGTACAGCGCGTCGAGCACCCCGTCGAGCGGACTGACCGGCACCCGGCACTGCGACGTACGACGGGCCTTGGCGAGGCAGTCGAGCGGGTCGCCGTAGGACTCGACCGGGCTGTAGACCCCGTGCACCACAAGCGCCGGGATCCCCAGCTCGTCCAGCCCGTCGAGCGTGCGGCGGGTGCTGTCGGCGAGCAACCCGGTCAGCGGCTGGTTCGACCCGTCGTCGCCGGGCGGGCGCGTCATGTCCGCGTCGACGCTGTCGTCGCGGGAGCGCTGGATCAGCACCACCAGGTCGGCGTCCATCGCGTCGAGCTGCTCGGTGTAGAGCGACTCCCGGGCGTCGGCGCAGTGCTTCTGCTGGTCGGCGGTGTTCGCCGCCTTCACCACGCCGCGCAGCCAGGGGCAGCCGGAGATGATGCTCGCCGACAGGTTGAACCCGTGCTCCTTGGCCAACCGGGTCAGCGTCGGGGCGAGCATCTGGCCGTAGCTGTCGCCCACCAGCACCACGTGCGGACCGGGCTGGCCGGTGACGATCGCGCAGTCATCGACCGCGTCGGGGGTGCAGCGCCGCGGGTCGGCCCCGTGGTCGTCGCGAACCGCGACGAGGTCGATGTCGGGGACCGGCCCGTCGGTGACCTGCTGGGCCGCCGCGTCCTGACCGTCGTCGCCGCCGGCCCCGGCCTCGCCGCCGCCGTCCCCTCCGGTCGGGCCGGTGGGGCCCGTCGCGGGCAGGGCCCCGGCGGTTCCCTGCGCGACGAGGTCGGGCTTGCGTTCGTGCTGCAGCACGGGCGGTACGACGAGCAGCGCGGCCACCACGCTGGCCGACAGGCCGGTCGCCACCGCCGGGATCTGGAAGACCGGGCGCAGCCGCGGGGCCCGGATCGGCCGCTCCAGCATGTGATAGCTGGCGGCGGCGAACATCGTGCTCATCCCCGCGACGAGCACTGCCCGCAACAGCGTCGGCGGCCGGACCAGCTCGTCGAGCAGCACGATGACCGGCCAGTGCCACAGGTAGATCCCGTAGGAGATCTTGCCGAGGTAGACCAGCGGGGGCAGCGAGAACACCCCGACCGCCGCACCGCCGTGCTCGCCGGCCAGGCTGGCGATGAGCCCGACGGCGAACACCGTGGCGAGCAGTCCGCGCTGCGAGGGCGAGAAGTCGACCGCCGAGCTCGCGGTCAGCACCATGCCGGCCAGCGACCCGAACGCGATCGCGGTTCTCGCGGCCGAGGTGAGCCGCACCGCCGAGGTGTCCCGCACGCGCCGGAACGCCACGGCCAGCAACGCGCCCGCCAGCAGCTGGTAGAGCCGCGCCTCCGTGCCGTAGTAGGCGTGGTTGACGTCGACGCGCGCCCAGAGCACCTGCGCCACCAGCGAGCCGGCGAACAGCAGGCCGAGGACGCCCACCAGGACGCCGCGCCGGCGCCGCTCGAGCCGCCACAGCACGATCAGCAGCAGCGGGAAGACGAAGTAGAACTGCTCCTCGATCGACAGCGACCAGAAGTGCAGGAACAGGCTGGAGTCGACGTCGCCCGCCCCGAAGTAGTCGTTCTTCTGGAGCAGGAACCGCCAGTTCGCGACGTAGAGCAGCGCGGCCTGGGCGTCGCCGACGAGCGGGTCGCGGCGCACCGTCGTCAGGACCACGAGCGCGACGCCGCTGGCCGCCACGACGAGCAGGACCGCGGCGGGGAGCAGGCGGCGCACCCGGCGGTCGTAGAAGCGGGCGAGGTCGAGGCGTCCGGTGCGCTCGAGCTCCTCGAACAGGATCGTCGAGACCAGGAAGCCCGACAGCACGAAGAACAGGTCGACGCCGACGAAGCCGCCGGCGAACGAGCCGACGCCGACGTGGAACAGCAGCACGAGGTAGACGGCCAGCGTGCGGAGCCCGTCGAGCGCGGGGCGGTACGTCCAGGGCGACATCGTGTCTCCAGCCTCACCCGCGCCCGTGTCCGCGGGCAAATCCGGTCCGTGCGACTTCGCGCACAGCCCGGGGTATCCGGCGAGACCGGCTTGCGCCACGAGGTCGCCCCGCGGGCGGTTCCTGACACGGACAGCGGGCGGGCCCTGTGAGGGTCAACCCGCCCGCTGCCGGTCCTGCCCCTCCTCCTCCGTGCAGGGGCAGTAGCTGTTCGGTTCAACGGGACGATCGCGCAAAGGTCACGGGGGGTGACGAGGTTTTTCGCCGGTCAGTTGGCCGGTCAGTTGGCCGGTCAGTTCTGCGGTCAGTTCGCCGGTCAGTTCTCGGGGCGCAGCCGGGGGTTGTCCAGCGTCCGCACGAGCGCCGCCGTGACGCCGCTCGGGCACAGCGTGGGAGCGCCCACCAGCAGGTCCCCGTGATCGGGCCACAGCACGCGGTCGATCCCGGGCTGCAACGACAGGCAGTCGTCGAGCGCGGCCGGCGCGGCAGCGTCGTACAGCGCCCGAGCGCCCGGCCCGAGGGTGAGCCGCCAGTGGAACGGCCCGATGCGCTGGCCGGTGTGGGGGAGGACGGCGTACGACGGTTCCGCGCCGACCTGCTCGCACCCGAGGTCCCCGCCGTCGAGCAGCGCGCCGACCGTCGTGGCCGAGCCGCCGGCGGGGTGCGCGCGGAGGTTCTCGACGTGCTCCTCGCAGCCGCACGCACCGAGCGCCGGGGCCTCCCACGGCGCCTCGGCGGGCGTGCGCCACCGGTCGAACAGGCCCACCCGGATCAGCGCTCGCCGACCCGCACGCGGGGGTCCATGAGTGCACGGGCGGCGGCCGCCAGCACGCCGTCGCGGCACAGCGTCGGGGCGCCGACGTGGATCACCTCGCGGTCCTCCCAGGCAACCAGCTCGACACCGCGCTGCGCATCGAGCGACTCGTCGAGCTGCAGCGGCGCGTCGTCGTCGTAGCAGCCCCGCGCCTCGTCGCCGAACCAGACCGTCCAGTGGTAGGGCCCGTCGTCGCGGCGGCCCGAGCGGGGGTCGAAGAAGTAGTCCTCTTGCGCCGGGTCGACCCCGAGCGCGGATATCTCGACCAGCTCGCCGACGGTCAGCGGGGCCTCGTCGTACTCCTCGCGCATCTCGCGCGTCAGCGGCACCTGGAGGTCGAGCAGCTCCTCGACGTGCTCGGGGCAGGCGCAGTCGCCGCGCCGCGGCGGAGTGCCGGTGGCGTGGCCGGTGCCTTTGCCGGTGTCGTGGCCGGTGTCGTTGCCGGTGGCGTGGCCGGCGGCGTTGCATGCGGGGGCATTATTGCGGCATAACTGTCCCATGCACGGGTGCGTTGGGCGGGGCGGCCGGGGGGCGGTAGGGGAACGAACCAGGATTTACCCGGCACCGGTGCGGTCCAGCCGGGCTTCGGCTTTGGCGCGGACGCGCCGGCGTGGTTATGGTCGTGGGTCGCCCGCGCGCGGGCGGTGGGGGAGCGAACCTGTCGTCGACGTCTCGGACCTGTGTATGCGCCATCGAGCCCGCCGCCCCCTCCTCTCTCGCCTCCTCGCCCTCGGCCCGCTGTTCCGCGCGCTCGGTCCGCTGCTCCGCGGCCTCCTGCTGCGCCTGAGGCGTGCGGTCGCCGGCGGGGTCGCGGAGCGCCCGATGGCTGCGGCCGCCGCAGCCGCAGTCGGTGTCGTCGTGGCGGGCGTCGGGGTGGCCCTGGCGGTCGGCCAGCAGCACTCCGACC